>NZ_JAJNAO010000023.1:0-26111 GCF_022227625.1 Ectothiorhodospira variabilis
AAGGGGGAGAAGGGTGTCCTTCCTCAACCCAGGAACAACCGGTACACCGGATTCTCCGTTTCTTCCCAGTGGGTATACCCCAGCTCCTTCAAGAACCGCCGAAACCGCTGCTTGTCCCCGGGCGGGACCTGGATGCCCACCAGCACCCGCCCGTAGGCAGCCCCGTGATTACGGTAGTGGAACAGACTGATGTTCCAGTCCTGCCCCATTTGTGACAGAAAACGCATCAACGCCCCCGGCCGCTCGGGAAACTCGAAGCGGTAGATCATCTCATCTCCCGCATGACCGGCGTGCCCGCCCACCATGTGGCGCAGGTGCACCTTGGCCATCTCGTTGCCGCTCAGATCCTCGATGGGGTAGCCCTTGGCCCGCAGGTCCTCCAGCAGGGCCCGGCCCTCCGGCTCGCCGCCGCTGAGCTGCACCCCCACGAAGATATGGGCCTCGTTCCGGTCCGCATAGCGATAGTTGAACTCGGTGATGCCGCGCTTGCCGATGGCCTCGCAGAAGGCGCGAAAGCTCCCGGGACGCTCGGGAATCGTGGCCGCGAACAAGGCTTCCCGATGCTCACCCAACTCCGCCCGCTCGGTCACATGCCGCAGGCGATCGAAATTGATGTTGGCGCCGCTGAGCACCGCCGCGTAGCGGCCATCACGCACACCCTCACGCTCGATGTATTTCTTGAGCCCTGCCACCGACAGGGCACCGGCCGGCTCGGCCATCACCCGGGTGTCGTCAAAGACATCCTTGGTGGCGGCGCAGATCTCGTCGGTGGTGACCAGGATCACCTCGTCCATGTGCTCCCGGCAGATCCGGTAATTCTCCTTGCCTGCCTGGCGCACGGCCACGCCGTCGGCAAAGATGCCCACCTGATCCAGGATGATGCGCCGTTTCTTCTCCAGGGCATCGTGCATGGAGGGGGCGTCCTCGGGCTCCACACCGATCACCTTGATGTCCGGGCGCAGGGCCTTGATGTACACCGCCATACCCGCCGCCAGGCCACCGCCACCCACGGGAATGAACACCGCGTCCAGGGGGTCGGGGTGCTGGCGCAGCAGTTCCATGGCCACCGTGCCCTGGCCTGCGATCACATCCGGGTCGTCGAAGGGATGGATGAAGGCGTAGCCATGCTTTTCCATCAACTCCTGGGTGAGCTGGTAGGCATCATCGTAGGAATCCCCGTGCAGGATGGTCTCCCCACCCAGGGCGCGCACGGCTTCCACCTTGATGGAGGGCGTGGTCTGGGGCATGACGATCACCGCCTTGATGCCCAACCGTTTCCCCGCCAGCGCCACCCCCTGGGCATGGTTGCCGGCCGAGGCACAGATCACCCCCTTTTCGCGGACTTCCCTGGGGAGGTTGACGATCTTGTGGTAGGCGCCGCGCAGCTTGAAGGAGAAGACCGGTTGCAGGTCTTCCCGCTTGAGCAGAATCTGGTTACCCAGGCGGCGTGTGAGGGTGGGCATGGGGTCCAGCGGCGTTTCGCGCGCCACATCGTAGACCCGGGCTGTGAGGATCTTCTGCAGGTAGGGATAGGACATCCCCTCAAGATACAGCGGGGGGTTCAAGGGCCGCAAGGCGGGCTGGCTTATCCTCCCGTCTCCTGCGTAGAATCCCCTCACAAAACCAGAGGAGAGACCCGAGCATGAGCAATGCCGACCAACTGAAAAAGGCCGCCGCCGAAGCGGCCCTGCAATACGTGGAAGACGACATGATCGTGGGCGTGGGCACCGGTTCCACGGCCAACCACTTCATCGACCTGCTGGCCGGCATGAAGGCCCGCATCGAGGGCACGGTGGCCTCCTCGGAGGTGAGCGCCGAGCGTCTGCGCAAGCACGGCATCCCGGTGATGGACCTCAACAGCGCCGGGCAGCTGCCCCTGTACGTGGACGGCGCCGACGAGGCCACCGAGCACCTGCACCTGATCAAGGGCGGCGGCGGCGCCCTCACCCGGGAAAAGATCGTCGCCGCGGCCAGCGAGAAGTTCGTCTGCATCGCCGACGAATCCAAGCTGGTGGGCATGCTGGGGGCCTTTCCCCTGCCCGTGGAAGTCATCCCCATGGCCCGCAGTTTTGTGGCCCGGGAAATCCTGAAGATGGGCGGTCAGCCGGAACTGCGCCAGGGCTTCACCACCGACAATGGCAACCTGATCCTGGACATCCACAACCTGCACATCGCCAACCCGGTGGAACTGGAGGGTCAGTTGAATCAGATCGCCGGGGTGGTCACCGTGGGGATCTTCGCCAGACGTCCAGCGGATGTGCTGATCCTGAGCGGGAAGGACGGCGTCCGGAGCTTGAGATAAAGGGAGCACACAGCTAGCCCCTCTCCCCCCCGGGGAGAGGGGTTGGGGTGAGGGGACCAAGACATGGCACGCACACTCATCATCCTGGGCATCATCCTGATCGTCGTGGGCCTCGCCTGGCCCTGGATCAGCAAGCTCGGGCTGGGGCGGCTGCCCGGGGACATCATCATCCAGCGGGAGAACTTCAGCTTCTACTTCCCCATCACCACAGCCATCATCGTCAGCGTGCTGCTGTCGGTGGTGCTGTGGTTCTTCAACCGCTAACCTATACCCCCATCCACCCCATGGCGACCGCCAGGGCCAGAAACCAGACGTAGAAGGAAAACACCTTCAACTGCGCCCGATACAGGAAGTAGATCACCAGCTTCAGGGAGATGATCCCCACCACCGCCGCCACCACGAAGCCCACCGCCAGGGGCGCCAGGCCGATGACCACGGGCTCGTCGGCCCGATGGACCTGGATGGCCTGCACCAGCGTGGCGGCGCAGATGGTGGGGATGGCCAGGAAGAAGCTGTACTCCGCCGCCCAGCGTCGCTTGAGGCCGGCGAAGAGGGAGAACATGATGGTCATGGCACTGCGCGACAGCCCCGGCATCAGGGCCAGCCCCTGCGCCAGACCGATGACCCCGGCCACCCGCCAGTTGATGCCCTTGAGGCCCCGCTTGCGCGGCGACAGGCGATCCGTCCACCACAGCAGGATGCCGGTCAGGGTGAGGGTGATGGCGATCATCCAGGGATGGGCGAATATCTGCTCGAAGGCGGCCTTGAAGGCCAGGCCCAGCAGGCCGGTGCAGAGCACCGAGAACATCCCCAGCCAGAACAGGCGCCAGTACAGGGGCACCGGCCCCCGCCCCCCCTGCCCTGCCCACTGCCAGGCCCCGCCCAGGGCCCCCAGAGTGAAGCGCCACAGGCTGGTCCAGAAGACCACGATGATGGACACCAGGGTACCCACATGCACCACCAGGGCGAACAGGATCATCTCCGGGCTGTCCGGTGGCGGCAGGGATTCCCCACGGCCGATGAGCCAGTGTTCCGCCAGCACCATGTGGGCGGTGGAACTGACGGGGAGGAACATGAACACGCCCTGGATGATGCCCAGGAGCACGGCTATCCATAGAGCCATGTGGGATCCTGCTGTCTTGGTTGTTGGTATGAAACTCCCTTCTCCCCTCCGGGGAGAAGGGCCGGGGATGAGGGGCGGCGGCGGGCGTGGTGCCGGGTTTGCCCTCCCCTCCCCTCACCTCACCTCCCCTCACCCCAACCCCTCTCCCCTTAGGGGAGAGGGGCTCTTGGTTTTGGTTACAGAAGCACTTTTTCGATCCCGCCGCTGCGGGCCTTCTGGATGAACTCCTGCTGCCAGCTCTGGCCCATCAGGGCATTGGCCATCTCCACGACGATGTAATCCGTCTCCGTCCCCGTATCCTCACGATAACGGGACAGGCCCTGCTGACAGGCCGGGCAGGCGGTGAGCATCTTCACGTTGCCGCCCACGGCCACCGGCTCACCGCTGAGCTGGGTGACGCCCTTGTGTATCTCCTCCTGCTTGCGGAAACGCACCTGGGTGGCCACGTCCGGGCGACTCACCGCGAAGGTGCCCGCCTCGCCACAGCAGCGATCCGACAGGGTCACGGGCTGGCCCAGAAGGTCGCCGGCCACCTCGGTGGGGGCGTAGGTCTTCATGGGGCTGTGGCAGGGGTCGTGGTAAAGATACTGCACCCCTTCCACACCCTCCAGCTTCACGCCCTTCTCCATCAGGTACTCATGGATGTCCAGCAGACGGCAGCCGGGGAAGATACGCTCGAACTCGTACTTGAGCAACTGATCCATGCAGGTACCGCAGGACACCACCACCGTCTTGATGTCCAGATAGTTCAGGGTGTTGGCCACCCGGTGGAACAGCACCCGATTCTCGGTGGTGATGGCACGCCCTCGGGCCTTGTCACCGGCGGCTTCCTGGGGATAGCCGCAGCACAGGTAACCCGGAGGCAGCACGGTCGGGGCGCCTGTGCGATAGAGCATGGCCAGGGTGGCCAGGCCCACCTGGCTGAACAGCCGCTCGGAGCCGCAGCCGGGGAAATAGAACACCGCCTCACCGTTCTCTTCCACCTGGGCCGGATCGCGGACGATCGCCACCTGGCTCGGGTCTTCCAGGCCCAGCATGGCCCGGGTGGTCTGCTTGGGCAGCCCTGCCGGCAAGGGGTTTTTCACCATGTGGATGACCTGCTCCTGGATGGGCGCCTTGCCGGTGGTGGCCGACGGGCGCTTGTTCCCATTGAGCAACCCGAGGCGACGGAACACCTGATGCCCCATGCGCTGACCGGCAAAGCCCCATTGGGCCAGGGCCTTGCGCATCACCTTCACCGTGGACGGGTCCTTGATGTTCAGGAAGGCCATGGACACCCGGGCCGCCAGGCTGGTCTTGCGCTGACCACGATCCATGAGGATGGCGCGCATCCGGGAGGTGACTTCGCCGAAGTCGATGTCCACCGGGCAGGGCGTGAGGCACTTGTGGCAGACGGTGCAGTGATCCGCCACATCGTTGAGTTCATCGAAATGCCGGAAGGACAGGCCGCGGCGGGTCTGCTCCTCGTACAGAAAGGCCTCGATGATCAGCCCGGTGGCCAGGATCTTGTTGCGCGGCGAATACAGCAGATTGGCCCGGGGCACATGGGTGTTGCACACGGGCTTGCACTTGCCACAGCGCAGGCAGTCCTTGATGTCGTCGTTGAGGTCGCCCAGCTCGCTCTGCTCCAGGATCAGGGCCTCCTCCTGCACCAGCCGTAGCGACGGGGTGTAGGCGGTGGTCAGGCCGGAGCCAGCACGCAGCTTGCCGCGGTTGAAGCGGTCCTGGGGATCGACGCGGCGCTTGTACTCGGCAAAGGCCTCCACATCCTCGGGCTCCAGATACTGCATCTTGGTGAGCCCGATGCCATGCTCACCGGAGATCACACCGCCCAGATGGCGGGCCAGGTCCATCACCTGATCCACGATGCGCTCGGCCTCGTGCATCATGGCGTAGTCGTTGGAGTTGACCGGGATGTTGGTGTGCACGTTGCCGTCGCCGGCGTGCATGTGCAGGGCCACGAACAGGCGACTGGTGAGCACCCGGTCATGGATCTGCTGGATGTTCTGGCGTACCGGGTCCAGATCGCGGCCATCGAAGATCTCGTAGAGTGGATCCTCGATCTCGCGCCGGTAGGAGATCACCAGGCTGCGGCGCAGGATGAGCTGGATCAGTCGATCTCCGGGCCGCAAGTCTTCCCTGGCCTTGTCGTCCAGCAGGACGTCATGTTCGCGGGCATCGGATTCCAGGTGATCCCGGATCGCCTGCCAGCGGTCGCGTACCGCGGTCACCAGGTCTTCGGCGGCGCGACGACGCTTCTCGAACCAGGTGCGGGCCTCGTCGTTGTCCAGTCCCAGTTTATCCACCAGGGCCTTGTGGTCCTTGGCCAGGCAGGCCAGGATCTCCTCGGCCATGCGCAGCTTGTTGGCCATGGATTGCTGGATGTTGATGCGTTCAATCCCCTCGCTGTACTCGCCGAGGCGATCCAGGGGGATGACCACATCCTCGTTGATCTTGAAGGCATTGGTATGGGCAGCGATGGCTGCGGTGCGGGAGCGGTCGGCCCAGAAACGCTGACGGGCCTCGGGGCTGATGGCGATGAAGCCGTCGCCGTTGCGGGCATTGGCCAGGCGCACCATGCGCGACGCGGCCTCGGCCACCGCCTTCTCGTCCTCGGAGGCCAGATCGGCCACCAGCAGCATCTTGGGGCGTTCGCGGCGGGCCCCCTTGGGGGTGTAGCGCACGGCGCGCACATAGCGCTCGTCCAGGTGTTCCAGCCCCGCCAGCTGCACCTTGGGATCGGCCTCCAGGGCATCCTTGATCTCGACGATGGCGGGCACCGCCTCGTGCAGGTCGGTGCCGTAGAACTCCAGGCACACGGTGCGCATATGGGCGGCCATCTGATGGACCACGAACACGGCCGAGGTGATCAGGCCGTCGCAGCCTTCCTTCTGCACCCCGGGCAGGTCCTGCAGACGCTTGTCGGTCACATCCTTGCCCAGCCCCTCCTTGCGGCAGGTCTTGCCGGGGAAGGACAGGATCTGGGGCTCGCCGTCCAGGGTGCGCCCGTCGGCCTGGTAACGGCTCACCCGAAAGGTCACCTCTTCCTGGTCGTGGATCTTGCCCAGGTTGTGATTCAGGCGTTCCACCTCCACCCAGCGAGCATCGGGGGTGACCATGCGCCAGGAGACCAGGTTGTCCAGGGCCGTGCCCCAGAGCACGGCCTTCTTGCCGCCGGCATTCATGGCGATGTTGCCGCCGATGGTGGAGGCATCCTGGGAGGTGGGATCCACGGCGAACACATGGCCGGCGCGGGCGGCGGATTCGGCCACCCGGCGGGTGACCACCCCGGCCTCGGCCCGCACCGTGGCCACCTGCTGATCCACCCCCGGCAGACGCTGGAATTCCACCTCGCCCACGGCATCCAGCTTTTCGGTGTTGATCACCGCAGCGTCATCGGTGAGCGGCACGGCGCCGCCGGTATAGCCGGTGCCACCCCCCCGAGGGATGACGGTGAGTCCCAGCTCCAGGCAGGCAGCGATGATGGCGGCCATCTCCTCTTCGGAGTCGGGATTGATCACCACGAAGGGCAGTTCCACGCGCCAGTCGGTGGCATCGGTCACATGGGACACCCGGGCCAGGCCATCGAACTGAATGTTGTCCTTGCGGGTGTACTTCATCAAGCGCCGGCGCACCCGGGCGCGCAGTTCGCGCTGCGCCGGGAACCAGGCCTCGAACCGGCGCACGGCCTGACGAGCCTCTTCGGCCAAGGCAAGGGCACGCTCATTGCCCTGGGCCCGGGCGATGATCTGATCCACACGATGGTCCATGGCGCCCACCAGATTGCCCAGGCGCTTGCGGTCGGCCATCAGGTCGTCCTGGATGTAGGGATTGCGGGTAACCACCCACATGTCCCCGAGCACTTCGAACAACATGCGGGCGGACACACCAGTGCGGCGCTCGCCGCGCAGTTCATTGAGGACATCCCACATGGGCTGTCCGAGAAAACGAAGGACGATCTCGCGATCGGAATAGGAGGTGTAGTTGTAGGGAATCTCGCGAATGCGGGTGGTTGAGGTCATGGGTGCGGGGAGGGGGATTGCGGAGAGAACTGGGCAGAGTAGCAGGGAGGCGCCGGGCTATACAAGGTGACAACAGGGCGCTGACCAGGAAAGCCCACCCAATTCAATCACTTGCAAAATCACGCTTTCAAACAAAAAAGAGCGCGACAAGGGGAATCCCCTGCCGCGCTCTGAGCGCTTCTAGCACCCCGCCGGCCAGCGGCGGGTGTGCGGGTCGGTTCGGGACCGACTTCTTAGAAGTTGTGGGTCACGCCGACCTGGAAGCCGGAGACGTTTTCGTCAAAGGCAGCCGGGGCAACACCCTTACCCTTGCCGGAACCGTTGAGGCCATAGGTACCGAAATCGTCGTTATTGACTCGAGCGTAAACAGCGTACATGCCGGTACGTCTCGTAAAGTCATAACCCGCACCCAACGCATACATCTTGGCACCATCATCTTCGTCCAAGTCACCAGCGTGGGTGTAAGAGCCCATCAAGTACGCCTGACCCAGCTGATACTTCGCCCCGATGTGGAAGAGATCACGATCATCAAAATCAAGATCGATGTTCTCATACATAGCAGCCAAAGTCAGATCCTGAATTTGGTACGTACCCCCTACCTTCCAAGCTTTGGCATCGTCGTCACCGACAGTTTCATTTAGCTGCTCGTAGGCTACCGTCACGTACATCGGGCCCTGCTCAAAGCTAGCTGCCAAAGAAAACGCATTACGGTCATTGGCCGACGCATTATCGGGGCGATCACGATTCAAATCAGTCGTGTAGGAGCCCATGATTCGGAAGCCATCAAAGTCGGGACTCATGTACACGATGGTGTTATCCAAGCGATTGTAGAAACTATCAGCATTGATAGCACTCAGATCATCGCGCAATTCAGCCGCTTGAGCCTGCGTGAGTAGACCTGCCTCTTCAGCAGCATTTACTTCACTAATCCACACAGCAGTGTTCACCGTCCTACTTGCCACATGATGCATGTCGCCCAGCGTGTCGGCAAAGAAGTTCAAGCGCAGGGTAGACATTTTATAAGGCGTATCATGCTTACCCAGACGCAACTCACCGAAGTCACCAGCCAATCCCAGATAGGTATTTCGAGCCGTCAAGCTGCTGCCGTCGAAGGCGGCGTCATTGTTACCACCCTGCAGGGCGCCTTCAATCTGGTACACGCCGCGCAAACCAGCGAAACCCAGGTCTTCCGAACCACGCACACCCAGACGGGAGGAGTTGGAGGCCAGTTGATGGGAGGAATCCTCACCGTTGTCCACAAAGTCCAGGGATACGTTCAAACGGCCATACAGGGTGGTGTCGGCAGCAGCGGCGGCGGGCACGCCCACGGCGGCGGCGACTGCAAATGCGAGTACGGTTTTTTTCATTGGAATGAGTCCTCTGCAGGGAATTCTTGTGTATTTGTCTGAGCTTGTCAGCCAACTACAACAATGCAGGTGCCGTGCCAAGTGCTAAGTGACTGATTCATGGGCTGCATAATTACAACACTCGCCCAATACCACTGCCGTTAACATGACAATGACATGACATTGCATGTTTGTTGTGTTTTTGATACAGACTCCGTTGGCAGGAGGCCAGGACCCGGAAGACGGTCAGGGCTCGCTTTCGCGGGCCGGGCCCGCTCCCACAGGGCGGGCCCGGACAGGAGGGAGACTCACGGAACCGGGGGACGTCAGTCCACCTCGGAGAGCCGTTGCAGATGTCGGTACAGGGTGCGCTCGCTCACCCCCAGGCGCTGGGCGGCCTCGGCCCGATGGCCGTCACTGGCCTCCAGGGCGGCATGGATGCGTTCCCGGGTAAGGCCGTTGCGGGTGCGGCGGGGCGGCGGGAAAGGCAGGGTATTGCCATCGGCCGCCATGTTGTGTTCCTCACGGGCAGCTGGAGCAGCAGGGCCCTGGCGGGACTGAAAGGCGATGTGTTCGGGTAATACGGGCCCGGAGCCGGCCAGGATGGCGGCGCGGCTGATGATGTTCTTCAGCTCCCGGACATTACCGGGGAACGGATACTCGGTGAGCAGCTCCGCCACCGACCGGGACAGGGGCAACTGGTGAGCACCGCCGGCCTGTTCGAGGAAATGCTCGGCCAGGGCCACGATGTCCTCCCGACGCTCCCGCAGCGGCGGGATGTCCACGGGGAAGGCGGCCAGGCGGTAGTAGAGGTCTTCACGGAATTCGCCCCGGGCCACCATGGCGCCCAGGTCCCGGTGGGTGGCGGCCACCACCCGGGCGTCCACATCGATATAGTCCGTGCCCCCCACGCGGCGGATGCGCGAGGCCTCCAGGGCGCGCAGCAACTTGCTCTGCATGGCCAGGGGCATTTCCCCCACCTCGTCGATGAACAGGGTGCCACCCTGGGCGGCCTCGAACAGACCGATCTTGCGCCGGTCGGCACCAGTGAAGGCCCCCTTCTCGTAGCCGAACAGTTCGGCCTCGATGAGTTGCTCGCCCAGGGCCGAGCAGTCCACCACCACCAGGGGCCCCTCGGCGCGCTCGGAGCAGCGATGCAGGTGTTCGGCCACCCGTTCCTTGCCCACACCGCTCTCCCCCAGCAGCAGGACCGTGGCACTGGTGGGTGCCACCCGCTCCACCACGTGCATGAGCTTGGCCATGGCCGGGGAGCGACCCACCACCCTGGCCGGGTCCGCGGCGGCGGCATGCGTCGGCCCATCCTGCACCTCGATCACGCGCAATCCCAGCAGGGCGCCGGCATCGCCGGCCAGGCGGCTCAGCCTGATCCGCAAGGGGCGGGGCCGGCCCTGATGGTTGCGCGCCTCCACCCGCTGCTCGATTCCTCCCGCCCGCGGGTCGAACGGGATCATCAGGGGGCAGGCATCATCACCGGGACAGGCGCCGGACAGACCAAAGAGCAGTTCCTGGCACCCCTGCCCCATCAGCATGCCACGGGTCTGGGAGAACAGGTCGGCCGCGGCCTGGTTGGCCGCCACCACCCGATGGTCGCCATCCAGGATGAGAAAGGGTTCGGGAATGAGTTCCATCACCTGCTGGCCATCCGGGTGCACCAGTGGCGGCGGTGATTGATGCAGTGAAAACATGTGGCCCGAGGATGCGGGCGGTTTCACGGGTGATGTCATGGGCAGAACGATAGCAACCCGGGGACAGACGGACAACTGGGGAACAGAAAAGGGGACAGACACCTTTTCTTCGGCGCCGCTGCGCGGCGCTCGTCGAACCTTCCAGGTTCAAATCCTGGGGCCTCTCAAACGGATATGCACAAGAAAGGCCCCACGCGGGGGCCTTTCTTGTGCATATGGCTGGGGGACCAGGATTATTCGGCCTTCGGCCTCACCCTTCGGGCCGCCGCGCTGCGCGCGACGTTCGGCGCCGCTACGCGGCGCTCGTCGAACCTTCCAGGTTCAAATCCTGGGGCCTCTCAAACGGATATGCACAAGAAAGGCCCCACGCGGGGGCCTTTCTTGTGCATATGGCTGGGGGACCAGGATTCGAACCTGGGTTGACGGAGTCAGAGTCCGTAGTCCTACCGCTAGACGATCCCCCAAGGGATATGGGTAACGCTACAGGATCGGCGCCTGACAATTCAAGCGCCGATCCCGGGCAGCCAGAGAAACGCTTAGCGCTTGCTGTACTGCGTGGCGCGGCGGGCCTTGCGCAGGCCGACCTTCTTACGCTCCACCTCACGGGCGTCGCGGGTCAGGTAGCCGAATTCGCGCATCTTGCCGCGCAGGTTTTCGTCATACTCCACCAGGGCACGGGCGATGCCCAGACGGATGGCGCCGGCCTGACCGTTGGCGCCGCCGCCGGACACCGTGGCGACCACGTCGAAGCGGTTCAGGTTTTCGGAGACTTCCAGCGGCTGGCGCACCACCATACGGGAGGTTTCGCGGCCGAAGAACTCTTCCAGCGGCTTCTTGTTGACGACGATGTCACCCTTGCCCGGGCGCAGGAAAACACGCGCAGAGGCCTCTTTGCGGCGTCCGGTTCCGTAGTTCTGGGTTGTTGCCATGACTTGACCTGCTCTGTGTGCTGTCCGGCGCCGCGTTGGCGGCGCACTGGGAATTGATTCAGATGTCCAGCGGCTGCGGCTGCTGGGCGGTGTGGCGATGTTCGCTGCCGCCGTAGACCTTCAGCTTCTTGAACATGGCCCGACCCAAAGGGTTCTTGGGCAGCATGCCCTTCACGGCGATCTCGATCAGCCGCTCGGGGTGGGTGTCCCGGATCTGCTGGGCGCTGGCGGACTTCATGTGCCCGACGTAACCCGTGTGATGGTAGTACATCTTGTCGGAGTCTTTGTTGCCGCTCAGGCGCACCTTGGAGGCATTGACAACCACGATGTAGTCACCGGTATCCACGTGGGGGGTGTACTCGGGCTTGTGCTTGCCACGCAGGCGACGAGCCAGTTCGGTGGCGAGCCTGCCCAGGGTCTTGCCGGAGGCGTCCACCACGTACCAATCGCGGTTGACTTCAGCGGGCTTGGCGCTAAAGGTCTTCATTGCCTGAACTCCAGGGTGGTCTTGAATTACGGAAAGCGCGGAAGTTTAGCCATATCCGCAATGGGTTTCAAGCCTCAAACCCAATATGCGATGCGGGTCATGACCTTGGACACCGCTGGCATCATCACTCGCCGCACCGGCCAGGGCAGTTCTGCGCCCCCCAGGGACATGGCCAGTTCGCCGTGATGGGCCTCGTCTATTTTCATCTGTTCGAGCACGGCGCGGGTGGGTGCGTCCTCGACAACGATACGCCCCAGGTGGTCATCCAGGTGACGTACCACCTGCTGCTCGGTCTCATTGACGAAGCCGAGACTCCACTTGTCCCCCGCTGCCCCGGCCAGGGCACCCAGGGTGAAGGAGCCGGCGTACCACAGGGGGTTGAGCACGCTGGTGTGACCGTCCAGCACCCGCAGTCGATTGGCGCACCAGGCCAGGTGGTCGTTCTCCTCCCGGGCGGAGCGTTCCATGCGTTCGCGCACTTCCTCACGACGGGCGGTGAGGGCCTGGCCCTGGTATAGACCCTGAGCAGCCACCTCCCCGGCGTGGTTCACGCGCATCAGGCGGGCCGACAGCGCCCGGGCGTTGTCATCCAGGTCCGGCTCGGGCATGAGCTCGGCCGGGTCGGGCCGTTCGGTGGCCCGGGGGCGACCAAACAGGGTACACAGGGCCTCGTCGCAGGCCGAGAGCAGGCGATCGGTGGGAGAGAGTCGGCGCATGGGCGTGGGCCTCGGGTGGATACCTGACCAGAATACAGGGTGACGGCGTGGCCACTCAAGGTGGGCCAGGTGCTCGCCGCATTCGCGGGCGAGGCCCGCTCCCACAGGGCAGGGCTTCCGGCTCAACCGCTGCTGGTCCGCAGGGCCTGGGAGCGGGCCTGGAGCAGTTCCGCCGGGCCCAGCACCTGGATGGGGAGGCGGCGGCGCTTGAGGCCGGTGACGAAATGAATGGCGCAGCCCACGTTGGCGGTGAGCAGCACATCCGGGGCCAACTGCTCCAGCGCATCCAGCTTTGGCGACAACAGATGATCCGCCATTTTCGGATGCGTGAGCATGTAACTGCCTGCGGCACCACAGCACAGGGCATTCTCCGGCAGGGGCAGCACCTCGACTCCCGGCAGACGACGAGCCAGGGCCTCCAGGGCCTCGTGTTCCTTGAGCACATGGCGCAGCGTGCAGGGGGTGTGCACGGCCACCCGCAGCGGCTCCTGACGGAGTTTCAGCGGCTTGAGGTCTTCTTCTGCCAGCAACACGCACAGGTCGGCCACGCGCCCCATCAGGGCATGATCACCCACCTCGGGGAAGGCATAGACCTCGGACTTGAGCTGCGCCCGGCAGCCGCTGTTGAGGCTGAGCACCGGGCCACCCTGCCCTCCCATGAGAGTCTGATTGCGCCGAGCCAGGTCGGCGGCGGCCTTGGGACGACCCGCATGCTGATCCAGGGCACCGCAACATACCTGATGCTCGGGCACGGACACCCGGTAACCCAGGCATTCCAGCACCTGCCGCGCGGCCTGGACCGCCCGGGCATCCAGGGCCTCTCCCGTGCAGCCGGTGAACAGGGTGATGGCCCGGGCCTTGACCCTGGTGGTCGCCACCGGCAGCTTATCCTGGCCGCCCTGCTTGCCGCTGGCTGCGGTCGACACCCTGGCCGTTGTCGAGGCGGCCGAGGGCTTCCCGGCGTCTCGCCCAGCCGCACCACTTGCGCCCTTGCCATCCTGCTGGGCCTGCCTGGAGGCCTCCTCACGTTTTACGGGAGGCGCACCACCATCCGACCGCCCTGCCCGTTCCGTCTGCGATGATGAAGCATCAGCCTCCAAAGCCGCCGGCTGCTGCGTCGGCTTTGGGGCCGACGGGCTTGGCAGGGAGCGCCCTGATTTTTCGTCCGGCGTTGCATCCGCCCCAGGCGCCGGCAACCGTGGCACCTTGCTCAAGGGCATGGTCCGGAGACCCCGGTTCAGTGGCATGCCCATGAG
The DNA here is from genome assembly GCF_022227625.1 of Ectothiorhodospira variabilis. NCBI lineage: Bacteria > Pseudomonadati > Pseudomonadota > Gammaproteobacteria > Chromatiales > Ectothiorhodospiraceae > Ectothiorhodospira > Ectothiorhodospira variabilis. The sequence continues at coordinate 13,888 of NZ_JAJNAO010000023.1, forward strand.
ATAGGAGGCGGCCCGAGCCATTCCGGGGCGGCGCCGGGAGCCCAGCCAGCTGGCCAGCCGCACCAGGCCCAGCATCTGTGCCAAACGGAAAGAACGGGCGGCCACGCGCCGGCTGCCATCATGACGCAGCAGGTAACCCTTCACCGGCCCACGACCGCCTGGAGGAATCAACTCGGCCCGTGCTGCGTCCATCAGCCGCCCAAAGGGCACGAGGGAGGGGCACACTGCCTCACAGGCCCGGCATTGCACGCAACTCTCCAGATGCCGACGCACGGCCGCGTCATCCCGCAGATGCCCCTGCATCAGCCCCTGCATGAGGGTGATCCGACCTCGCGGAGAGTCGCCCTCGTCGAGAGTGGCCAGATAGGTGGGGCAATGGGGCAAACAGAGGCCGCACTTGACGCACAGATCCGTATCCTTGAGAGACGAATACTCCTTCTGTCTCTGCACGTAGGGCACCAGGGAGGATCCGGGTTTCCGCGTGGGTGCCGGCCGGGATCTGCGGAACAGGGCAAGGGGATTCATGCGGTGCTGACTCGGGTTGGGTTTCGGGGAACCGCGACGGGGCGTGAGGAAGACCACGCACCGGATCTGTTAGGGTTTGGCCTCAAACTCATTCACCGAAGGAGCCTTGAAAGTGTGTCGAATGCGGTTGCTTTGCGCCTATTGTAGCAGCGCCTTGATGCTGGCCTCCCCTACCCTTTACGCGGAATGGGGCGGGAACGAGGGCTGGAGCGGGGATGCCGAATTCGGGGCCGTGTTCTCCAGCGGCAATACCGACTCCCAGAACATCAGCGCCCGCAGCCGCCTGCGCTATGAAATACCCTTGTGGCGCCACACCCTGCAGCTGGAGGCCTTCACCGGCTCGGAGGATGGCGCCACCACCCAGGAACGCTATCTGGGTACGTTCCAGACGGATCGCAAGTTGACCGCGCGGGACTACCTGTTCGGCGCGCTCCGTACCGAGAAGGATCGCTTCAGCGGCTACGACTATCAACGCTCCCTGTCAGCAGGCTATGGCCGCCGCGTGGCCGATACCGAACGTTTGCGACTGGACCTGGAGGCCGGCGCCGGTGCGCGACAGGCCCGCCTGGAGGACGGCGATGGCGAGAACGAAACCATCTTCCGGGGCGCCGGCGCCCTGGACTATCGCATCAACTCTGCCCTGCGTTTCACCGAGGATCTGCTGATCCAGGCCGGCGACGACAACACCGAGGTGGAGTCCATCAGCGCCCTGCGCTACCGTTTGAATGACCGCTTTACCGCCCGCTTCGCCCTGACTGTGAAGCATAATACCGATGTGCCCGAGGACCGGGACAAGACTGATACCATCACCTCCATCAGCCTGGTCTACGACCTGTGGAACTGACATGGCCTACTACACACGACACATCTTTTTCTGCACCAACGAGCGCGAGGACGGCAACTGCTGCCAGCACTTTCGCGCCAGCGAACTGCGCAACCACGCCAAGCAGCGGGCCAAGGCCCTGAACATCACCGGCAAGGGCGGCGTGCGCGTGAATGCTGCCGGCTGCCTGGACCGCTGCAACGAGGGGCCCGTGGCTGTGGTCTACCCTGAAGGCGTCTGGTACACGTTTGCCGACGAGCGGGACATCGACGAGATCGTCGATGAGCACCTGCAGCATGGGCGGGTGGTGGAGCGACTCAAGCTCTGAAGACGGCGGCGCGATTGTGCATCGCACCATCCATCCCCACAAGCCTGCCGCTCATCGCCAGAAACGCGGCTAACCTCCTGTAGGGGTTGACATGTGCAGTGCAGCATACGATAGTAGAGCCATACTGTTTCTCGGAGCAATTCCGGGGTTCGGTATACTCCTCCATCCTCCTTTGGTGGTTTTGGCGCGGCTCCTCAAGCCGCGCTTTTTTTTTGGCGTTTGCCCAGGGGCTGCTTGTGTGCCCGCCGCTTTCGCAAGCGGGGCCCGCTCCCACCGGAAAATCACGGCGTTAGCCTTGCCCACCCCACGCCGCGTATAATCCCACCCTTTTTCACACCCTTCTCCAACCGTAGTAGACGCCCATGACCCAAGCCGATTCCCGACCCGTGACCCGCGCGCTGATCAGCGTTTCTGACAAGACGGGGCTGCTGCCCTTTGCCCAGGCCCTGGCCGCACGCGGGGTCGAGATCCTCTCCACGGGTGGAACCGCCCGCCTGCTGGCGGAGGCTGGCGTGCCTGTCAAGGAAGTGTCGGCCCACACCGGCTTCCCCGAGATGATGGCCGGGCGGGTGAAGACCCTGCACCCCAAGATCCACGGGGGCATCCTGGGTCGGCGCGGCGTGGATGATCAGGCCATGCAGGACCATGACATCCCCCCCATCGACCTGGTGGTGGTGAACCTGTACCCCTTCGAGGCGACGGTCGCCAAGCCCGATTGCACCCTGGAAGATGCCATCGAGAACATTGATATCGGTGGGCCCGCCATGGTTCGGGCCGCCGCCAAGAACCATGCTTCCGTGGGCATCGTCGTGGATCCTGCCGACTACGACCGGGTGCTGCAGGCCCTGGAGAGTGGCAACGGCGCCCTGCCCCAGCGCCTGCGCTTCGAACTGGCGGCCAAGGCCTATGCCCATACCGGGCGCTATGATGGCGCCATCGCCAATTATCTGACCACCATGGCCGAGGACGGCAACCGCGAGGCCTTCCCGGGCACCTTCTCGATGCAATTCGAGAAGGCCCTGGACCTGCGTTACGGAGAAAACCCCCACCAGGCCGCCGCATTCTATCGCGAGCATCAGCCCGCCGAGGCCGGCGTGGCCTCGGCCCGGCAGATCCAGGGCAAGGCCTTGTCCTTCAACAATATCGCCGACACCGACGCGGCCCTGGAATGCGTGAAACAGTTTGCCGAGCCGGCCTGCGTGATCGTCAAGCATGCCAATCCCTGCGGCGTGGCAGTGGCCCATGACTGCCTGACGGCCTACGACAAGGCCTTCCAGACCGACCCCACCTCGGCCTTCGGTGGCATCATCGCCTTCAATCGCCCCCTGGACGGCAGCACGGCCAAGGCCATCGTGGAACGTCAGTTCGTGGAGGTGATCATCGCCCCGCAGGTGCTGCCGGAGGCGGCCCAGGCGGTGGCCGGCAAGCCCAATGTACGCCTGCTGGAATGTGGCCAGTGGGATGACAAGGGTGTGCCCGCCTGGGATTTCAAGCGCGTCAATGGCGGCCTGCTGGTCCAGGATCGGGATTTGGGACAGGTCCTGCCCTCGGACCTGCGCCAGGTGTCCGAGCGGGCCCCTACCGTGCAGGAGCAGTCTGATCTGCTGTTCGCCTGGCGAGTGGCCAAGTTCGTCAAGTCCAACGCGATTGTCTATGTGCGCGACGGCCAGACCATCGGCGTGGGCGCCGGGCAGATGAGCCGGGTGTACTCCGCGCGTATCGCCGGCATCAAGGCTGCCGACGAGAATCTGCAGGTAGCCGGATCGGTAATGGCCTCGGACGCCTTCTTCCCCTTCCGCGACGGCATCGACGCCGCCCATGAGGCGGGAATCACCGCGGTGATCCAGCCTGGCGGCTCCATGCGGGACGAGGAGGTCATTGCCGCCGCCAATGAGCACGGGATGACGATGATGTTCACCGGCATGCGCCATTTCCGCCACTAGAATGGGGACAGACCCTTTTTCTTGCTTATTTTGTGGGAAGGGGGACAGACCCCTTTTCCCTCTGACTTTTGGCAACATCAGAGGTGCCGACATTGAACGTCCTGATCATCGGTAATGGCGGCCGTGAACACGCCCTGGCCTGGAAGGTGGCCCAGTCGCAGCGGGTGAAGCGGGTCTTTGTGGCCCCGGGCAATGCGGGGACGGCGCGTGAACCCAAGTGCGAGAACACCCCCATCGATGCCACCGACATCGATGCCCTGCTCGCCTTCGCCCAAAAGCAGAAGATCCAGCTGACCATCGTCGGCCCCGAGGCACCCCTGGTGGCCGGTATCGTGGATGCCTTCCAGGCCGAGGGCCTGCCCATCTTCGGACCCACCCGGGCCTCGGCCCAGCTGGAGGGCTCCAAGGCCTTCTCCAAGGACTTCCTGGCCCGGCATCACATCCCCACCGCCGCCTATGGCAGCTTCACGGACCTGGACGAGGCCCTGGCCTATCTTCGGCAACAGGGCGCCCCCATCGTGGTCAAGGCCGATGGCCTGGCCGCCGGCAAGGGCGTGATCCTGGCCCAGACCCTGGAAGAGGCCGAGGCCGCCGTGCGCGACATGCTGGCGGGCAATGCCTTTGGCGAGGCCGGCAGCCGGGTGGTGATCGAGGAGTTCCTGCAGGGGGAGGAGGCCAGCTTCATCTGCATGGTGGATGGCGAGCACGTGCTTCCCATGGCCAGCTCACAGGATCACAAGGCCCGCGACAACGGCGACAAGGGCCCCAACACCGGCGGCATGGGGGCCTACTCCCCCGCCCCGGTGGTCACTCCTGAGATCCACGATCGCATCATGGAGCAAGTGATCCTGCCCACGGTGCGGGGCATGGCCGCTGAAGGCCACCCCTACACCGGCTTTCTCTATGCCGGCGTGATGATCGACGCCCGGGGCATCCCCAAGGTACTGGAGTTCAACTGCCGCTTTGGCGATCCGGAAACCCAGCCCATCCTCATGCGCCTGCGCTCCGACCTGGTGGACCTGGTGGAAGCGGCCCTGGCACAACGCCTGGATCAGATACAAGCTGATTGGGACCCCCGCGCTGCCCTGGGGGTGGTGCTGGCCGCCGGAGGATATCCCGGTACTTACCGCAAGGGAGATGAGGTCCTGGGGCTGGATGCGGATACGGGCACGGATGCCAAGATCTTTCATGCAGGCACGGCCGAGCAGGATGGCAAGGTGGTCACCCAGGGCGGCCGGGTCCTGTGTGCGGTGGGCCTGGGAGAGCGGGTCAGCGATGCCCAGGCCAGCGCCTATGCCCTGGCAAGGAAACTCTGCTGGTGGGGTGTGTATTACCGCACCGACATCGGTCATCGCGCGGTGGCGCGGGAGGCGGAATAAGGTTATTGCAAGTCGCCGTGCAAGTCCGGAGACTGATAGACAACCAAGACCTACCACCCAGCACGGATACAGGCCTATGAAAAAACTGGATATGGTGCACGACTACGACCCCACGCCGCTGTCCTGCGACAAGGACGCGCTCAAGGAGTCCATCCGCGACGGGCTGATCCACATCGTCGGCAAGGACCCATTGAACGCCACCCGGCGTGACTGGCTGCAGGCCGTCTCGTACGCTGCGCGAGAGCGCATCATCGAACGCCGCATGTACACCAAGCGACTGTTCAACCAGGAACAGGTCAAGCGGGTGTATTACCTCTCCATGGAATACCTCATTGGCCGCATGCTGGTGAACAGCCTGATGAACCTGGGGTTTTACGAAAACTGCAAGGACGCCCTCAAGGAGATGGGCGTGGACCTGCATGAAATCGTGGGCCTGGAGTCGGATGCCGCGCTGGGCAATGGCGGCCTGGGGCGCCTGGCGGCCTGCATCCTGGACTCGCTGGCCACCCAGTGCCTGCCCGGCTATGGCTACGGCATTCGCTATGAGTTCGGCATGTTCCATCAACACCTGGAAGACGGTGAACAGGTGGAGCACCCGGATAACTGGCTGCGCTATGGCAACCCCTGGGAGTTTCCCCGCCCGGAGAAGATCTACCCGGTGCATTTTTACGGCTACGTGGTGGAGCACCGTGAGCGGGGCGTCACCCGGCATCACTGGGAAGATGGCGAGGAGGTCATTGCCATGGCCTACGATCACCCCACTCCCGGTTTCGGCAACAAGAACGTGAACAACCTGCGCCTATGGGCTGCCAAGGCCACCCGGGACTTCGACCTGGATTATTTCAACGAGGGCGACTACATCCGCGCGGTGCAGGAGAAGATCGAATCGGAAACCATTTCCATGGTGCTCTATCCCAACGATGCCACTGCCGTCGGTCGGGAATTACGCCTGAAACAGGAATATTTCTTCGTCTCTGCGTCCATCCAGGACATCCTGGCCCGGCATCTGGAGTTGGGATATTCCCTGGGAGAATTGCCCAACAAGGTGGCCATCCAGCTCAACGACACCCACCCGGCCATCGCCATTGCCGAACTCATGCGCCTGCTGGTGGATCAGCACCACCTGCCCTGGCAGAAGGCCTGGAACATCACCTGTGGTGTGTTCTCATACACCAATCACACCCTGATGCCCGAGGCCCTGGAGACCTGGCCGGTGCACCTCATGGAACGGGTGCTGCCGCGGCACATGCAGATCATCTACGAGATCAATTTCCACTTCCTCAACGAGGTGCGGCACAACTTCCCCGGCGACAACGCCATCGTTCAGCGCCTGTCCATCATTGACGAAAGCAACGGCCGGCAGGTGCGCATGGCCCATCTTGCCGTGGTGGGCAGCCACATGGTGAACGGCGTGGCGGCCCTGCACACGCAGCTGCTCAAGAAGAATCTTTTCCGGGATTTCCACCGCCTGTGGCCAGAGCGTTTCGTGAGCATCACCAATGGCATCACGCCGCGGCTGTGGCTGAACCAGGCCAACCCGGGGCTGCGGGATCTGATCAATGAGCATATCGGCGAAGACTGGTTGATGGACCTCCAGCAACTGAACAAGCTGGAGCCCCTGATCGACAACCCCGGCTTCCGTGAGCGTTTTCAGCAGGTGAAGCGCCGCAACAAGGAACGTCTGGCGGACATGATCAAGGAGGAAATGGGGCTCACGGTCAGCCCGGATGCCATGTTCGATGTACAGATCAAGCGCATCCACGAATACAAGCGACAGTTGCTCAACGTGCTGCACATCATCAGCTACTACAACCGTATTCGGGACGGTCGCGCCGGCGAGCAGGCCCCGCGGGTGAGCATCTTCGCCGGCAAGGCAGCCCCTTCTTATGTGCGTGCCAAGCAGATCATCCATCTGATCAACGATGTGGCGGATGTGGTCAACCACGACCCGATGGTGGCCGGCAAGCAGCAGGTGGCCTTCATCCCCAATTATGATGTGAGCAGCGCCTCGGTGATCATCCCGGCGGCGGACCTTTCCGAGCAGATTTCCACGGCCGGCACCGAGGCCTCGGGCACCGGCAACATGAAGCTGGCGCTCAATGGGGCCATGACCATCGGTACCCTGGACGGCGCCAATATCGAGATCCGTCAGGCGGTGGGCGAGGAGAACATCTTCATTTTCGGCCTGAATGCGGACGAGGTGGATCACCTCAGGGCCGAGGGTTACCGGCCACGGGATTATTATGATTCCAACGAGGAACTGCGCCAGGCCCTGGACATGATCCGTGACGGTTTCTTCTCACCTTCCGAGCCGGGGCGCTACCGGGATCTGGTACAGAATCTTCTGGAGGTGGATACCTTCATGGTGCTGGCGGACTATGAGTCCTACATCCGCGAGCAGGAGCGGGTGGACGAGCTCTACCGGGATCAGGACGCCTGGACACGGCGTGCCATGCTCAACACGGCCCGCATGGGCTACTTCTCCATCGATCGTACGGTGGCGGAGTATGCGGAGAAGGTGTGGGGCATCGTTCCGGAGGGTTGGAACTGATCAGGCCTGTGACAGGGGGCCATCAGGCCCCCGGTTGCCTGAGTTCAGGCATTGGAGTCCCAGCCGGTCAGCTGCGCTTCATCATGTCGAAGAATTCGTTGTTGGTCTTGGTGGACTGCAGGCGGCCCAGGAGGAATTCCATGGACTCGAGTTCGTCCATGGGGTGAAGGAATTTGCGCAGGATCCAGAGCTTTTGCAGCTCTTCCGGATCGGTGAGCAATTCCTCGCGGCGGGTGCCGGAACGGTTGATGTTGATGGCGGGGTAGATGCGCTTTTCGCTGATGCGGCGATCCAGATGCACTTCCATGTTGCCCGTACCCTTGAACTCCTCGTAGATGACCTCGTCCATCTTGGAGCCGGTCTCCACCAGGGCCGTGGCCAGGATGGTAAGGCTGCCGCCCTCCTCGATGTTACGGGCCGCGCCGAAGAAGCGCTTGGGACGATGCAGGGCATTGGCATCCACGCCGCCGGTGAGCACCTTGCCTGACGAGGGCACCACGGTGTTGTAGGCCCGGGCCAGACGGGTGATGGAGTCCAGCAGGATGACCACGTCGCGGCGATGCTCCACCAGACGCTTGGCCTTTTCGATGACCATCTCCGCCACCTGCACATGTCGGCTGGCGGGTTCGTCGAAGGTGGAGGACACCACCTCACCCTGCACCATGCGCGACATCTCGGTCACTTCCTCGGGGCGCTCATCAATGAGCAGCACGATCAGGTAGCACTCGGGATAGTTGGCGGTGATGCTCTGGGCGATATTCTGCAGCATGATGGTCTTGCCCGCCTTGGGGGGCGAGACGATCAGGCCACGCTGGCCCTTGCCGAAGGGGGCGACGATATCGATGATGCGGGCGGTGATGTCTTCCGTGGAGCCGTTGCCTCGTTCCATGCGCATGCGGTGCGAGGCATGCAGGGGCGTGAGGTTTTCGAACAGCACCTTGTTCTTGGCCGCCTCGGGGGCCTCGAAATTGATCTGATCCACCTTGAGCAGCGCAAAGTAGCGCTCACCTTCCTTGGGGGGCCGGATCTTGCCGGAGATGGTATCACCGGTGCGCAGGCTGAAGCGTCGAATCTGGCTGGGGGAGACATAGATATCGTCCGGCCCGGCCAGGTAGGAGCTGTCGGCACTGCGCAGGAACCCGAATCCGTCCTGCAGGATCTCCAGCACCCCGTCACCGAAGATATCTTCTCCGCCCTTGGCATGGGCTTTCAGGATCGAGAAGATGATGTCCTGCTTTCGAGACCTCGCCATGCCTTCGAGGTCCATGGACTGGGCGACTTCCACAAGCTCGGAGGCCGACTTACGCTTGAGTTCGGTGAGGTTCATAAAGGCTTCGCGGGGGGGGAGTGGGCTATCGGTGGTTTTAATCGCGCGGACAGGGCAGAGCCAGCAAAGGTGTGCCTAAGGCGCTTGATCTTGAGGTCGGCTTTGGGGTCGAGAGGCGCGACTGCCAGGACGGCAGGCTGAGTAATCATTATTTTTTTGTGACGTTACCATTAAATCTTCGGGGCGTCCAGCCCGTAATGATTGGACGCCCCGAAGCGGGCCTTAGATGTTCTGATCGATGAAGGCCGTCAGCTGCGACTTGGACAGGGCACCGACCTTGGTGGCCTCCACATTACCTCCCTTGAACAACATCAGGGTAGGGATACCGCGGATACCAAACTTGGGTGGGGTGGCCGGGTTTTCGTCGATGTTGAGCTTGGCCACCTTGAGCTTGCCGTCGTATTCAGCGGCGATCTCGTCGAGGATGGGGGCAATCATCTTGCAGGGACCGCACCACTCCGCCCAATAGTCCACCAGCACCGGCTGATCAGACTTGAGGACATCCTCCTCGAAACTTCCATCCGTGACATAGGTGATGTTTTCACTCACTGCGATTGACCTCCGGTTAGAATGTCTGCGAAGGCAACAGGCGAATTGGCCATGCAGCACCACGCATTGGATCATTGGAGCCGATTCGGCACACCATTTCAAGTCCATACATGATACCGCGAGGAAAGGCCCCAACTCCATGACGGATCAACATGTTTCTGATACGCACTTCGCAAGTTTCGACCTCCCGGACCCGGTTCGCCAGGGTCTGACGGACGCCGGCTTCACCCACTGCACCCCCATTCAAGGCCTGGCCCTGCCCCCGGCACTGGAGGGCAAGGACGTGGCCGGACAGGCCCAGACGGGCACCGGCAAGACGGCGGCCTTCCTGATCACCGTGTTCACCCACCTGCTTCGACACCCGGCCCCGGAGCAGCGCCGACCCAACCAGGTGCGGGCACTGATCCTGGCGCCCACCCGAGAATTGGCCATCCAGATCCACAAGGATGCCATGGTGCTCGGCAGCCATACCGGCCTCACCCTCGGGCTGGCCTACGGCGGCACCGATTACGAGAAGCAGCGCAAGCAACTCTCGGATGGGGTGGACATCCTGATCGGCACCCCGGGGCGCATCATTGATTATTTCAAGCAGAAGGTCTTCGACCTGCGTCAGGCCCAGACACTGGTGCTGGACGAGGCCGATCGCATGTTCGACCTGGGCTTCATCAAGGACGTGCGTTTCCTGCTCAGGCGCATGCCCCCGCCCACCGAACGGCAGTCCATGCTGTTTTCCGCCACCCTGTCCTGGCGCGTGATGGAACTGGCCTACGAACACATGAACAACCCGGCCAAGGTGCAAACCCAGGACGAACAGGTGACCGCCGAGCGGGTCCGTCAGGCCATCTACTACCCGGCCAACGACCAGAAGATTCCGCTGCTGCTGGGCCTGATGCGCAAGCTCGGGCCGGAGCGATCCATGGTGTTCGTGAACACCAAGCATGGCGCCGAGAAGGTCACCGCATGGCTCGAGGGCAACAACATCCGTGTGGCCCTGCTCTCCGGAGATGTGCCACAGCGCAAGCGTCAGAGCCTGCTGGCGAAGTTTGAGCAAAGCGAGTATCAGGTCCTGGTAGCCACCGATGTGGCGGCCCGTGGCCTGCACATCCCGGATGTCTCCCATGTGTTCAATTTTGATTTGCCCCAGTCCGGGGAGGACTATGTGCATCGCATCGGTCGCACGGGACGCGCCGGCGCCGAGGGCGACGCCATCAGCTTTGCCTGCGAGGACTTCGCCTTTCATCTGCCGGAGATCGAGGAATACATCGGCTTCAAAATCGACTCGGAGATGACCGACCACGCCATCCTGGCCACGGACCTGGAACCCCCTAAAAGGCGACAGCGAAAGCCTTCATCCGGTCCGCCACGGGGGCGTTCCGGTGGTCGCTCCGGTTCCTCCAGCGGCCCGGGCAAACAGCCCCGCGCCCGGCAGCGTTCAGACCAGGAGTCCACGGCCGGATCACAGGCAGCCAAACCCCAGGGTGAACCGTCCGGGGAAGACAATGGCAAGCCCCCCCGCCGTCGCCGTCGGCGCAAACCCCGCCAGGAGGGGCCGGCAACACCTTCCTGACACCACGGCGGCCTGAAGGGGGCGTCTCACCTTACCGAGAAACACTCCAGCCATTCTCCCCCTTGGGGGAGAATGGCTGGGGATGAGGGGGTGGGGCAGGCACTGTGCCGGTGCTCGCCCCTCACCCCAACCCCTCTCCCCACAGGGGAGAGGGGCTTTTCACTTTCATCATCGGGGTGACTCACAACCGTGATGCATGAGCGTCAGGTATGCTGCCGCCCATGGTAGAGCATGACCGCGTGTCGGGCCTCGGCGAAGAACAGCCAGCGTTCCAGGCCGATGCCGGCCAGGGCGGAGATCAGGGCCAGGGTGAGCCAGTGTGCCGGGGCGCCGGACAGCACCCAGGCCAGCAACAGGATGGGCAGGGCGAACCCCAGGGCGAACACGCCCAAGCGGGCGCGCTGGATCACCTGCCGGCCCGGGTCGAAACCGAATTCACGGGTCAGGAAGGTGCCGGCGGTGTGGCCCGGATCCAGGATGCGCACCGGGGCGCGGGTGAAGCCGGTGGCAGTATTGATGGTGGGGCCGGTCACCTCGCGGATCCACAGGAAGTAGATGCCCTTCATGATCGCCGCCAGCACCAGCAGAGCGATGGCAATGCCGCCCAGCAAGGGATCGTCGCCGACGAACCAGCCATGGATGGCCACCAGGGCCAAGCCCCCCAGGGCCAGGCCCAGCAGCAGGTAATTGGCCGGGGTGAGAGCCGTGTGCCATTGGCGGATGGTCTTGAGGCTTGCGTAGATCATGCCGGTGGAGAAGACGGTCAGCCCTGCCAGCAGCACGGCGATCACGCCCATGATCATGCCCGCCTGCCCCACATCACCACCGGTGGCGCGAACCTCCCAGGCATACCACAGGGCAAAGGGATAAAAGGCCACGGCCAGCACCGCCTCCCGGGAGAGCCAGGAAGTGCGCACCCGCATGAACGCCCGCCAGGCATTGCGGGGGTTGTGCAGATGCAGACTGGATGACAAGAGCCCGATGGTGATCAGCACCAGGGCCACGGCCAGTTGCGTTTGCAGCTCACCGCTGGAGGCGTCGGGGTAGCTGCCGGTCAGGTGCAGCACGGCCACCAGCATGAACAGGCCATAGCCGGCCCCGGAGAGCACGGTGAAGAAGATCACGGAAAGGGCTGGGTGCATGGGGTGTCATCCTGTTGGTTGCTCTGGTCTGCTCCCGGGTCGAAGGGCAGCGTGCCGGCCGCCCCCTCATCCCCGGCCCTTCTCCCCGGA
>NZ_JAJNAO010000024.1:0-23275 GCF_022227625.1 Ectothiorhodospira variabilis
CAACGGCAACGGCATGCTGCGCCTGCGATGCGCGCTGTACAACGGCACCTTCGATCGGGTGTTCCAGAAATATCGGTCACAGAAAATCAAAATCTTCGGGACAAAAGCGTAATGCTCCCGTTCCGGCGGAATGAGCACTTGGGCGGGCGTTATGTCACTTTTGGCAGTTACCGTGGCAAGGGGTGGAAAGCGGGATCAGTGCGGGACGTAACGGGTAAGCGTTCAGCCTTCCCGGCGATTCGAGTCGAAAAGGTTGGTCCTGAAAAAGAACCCTTTCCATGGAAGTATGCGTTCACCCCCCCGGCTTGAGTGCCGGTATTACAGCGGCATTCGGCGAGAGGCTATGGGGCAGAGGCGGGTTCAGGCAGAACGGGTGCCGGCTCGCCTTTGCGCCGCTGCTTGACCACCTGAGCCAGGTAGGTCCACGGCGAGACACCGCGCTTGCGGCAGGTTTCGATCACACTGGCGAGGAGCACGAAGACCCGAGAGCCCTGCTCGGTTCGGGTACCCTGGCTGATGCGACGACTGATCACCCAGTGCCGTAAGGCCTGTTCGGCCTCATTATTCGTGATGGGCAACAGCGGGAACTCCAGAACGGCCCAGATCGCTTCCCAGTCATGGATGAACTCTCGCGCCAACTGCCGCGTCTTTTCGTGCGCACAATCCCAGTGATCTACGCACAAGTTACTGAAGGCGTCGAGCTTGCCGCAGTTTTTCTGGTACAGATCGGCCGGAGGCTGTGGCCCTTCCCGGGCCCTAGGGGGCGCTAACAATCAAGCCAGCCATACGACGGCTGACACGAGACAGAGTAGCGACTGGTAGTTCCTTGCCAGCCGCTCATAGCGCGTTGCCACGCGTCTGAACTGTTTGATCTTCTGGAAGAATCTTTCTACCAAGTTACGATCCTTATAGCTGTGCCAGTCGACCTCGATGACATCCAAGCGGTTCTTCCTCGGGGGAATCACTGGCTCGGCACCCATGGCGCGAATACCCTCCCTCAGCGTCGCGGAATCGTAACCCTTGTCAGCTATGACCGCTTTTGGAGAAAAGCCTGCCAGCAATGCCGGGGCAGTACCATACTCAGAGGCCTGGCCCGGGGTGAGAATCAGCCGCACAGGGTTGCCCAAGGCATCGACAGCTGCATGTATCTTGGTGCTCAATCCGCCTCGGGACTTGCCCATCGCCTCGGCGTCCTGAGCGTTTTTTTTGATGCGCCATGCTGATGAACCCTGACGATACTGCCGTCAATCATCAGCTGCTCCAGGTCAGGATCATCGGTCAACGTGTCGGCAATTCGTTGCCAAACCCCCTTTTTCGACCACCTCTCATATAGACGCTATGCCAGCGTCCAAAGTATACGGGCAGATCCCGCCAAGGAGATCCGGTGCGAGCGATCCAAAGGACGGCTTCAATAAACAGACGGTTATCTTTCGCTGTCACACCACAGTCGGTCACTTTGCCGGGGAGAAGAGGTTCAAGCCTCTCCCACTGGTCATCACGTAGCATTAACCCACTGGTCATCACGTAGCATTAAGCGGGGCATCGGTCGTCCAAATACGCCTATGGTACACCTGCCTCGGCAAAATCGCTAATTGTTAACGCCCCCTAGACGCTATCCTGTGGTGAGGATGTTTACCTGCTTATTCCACGTACTTTTCCCGTAGCTATTCAGGCTCCCTGCCCGCAGTCTGCCCATTTTCCCCCCGATAGGCTATCCTGCCCTGTATGAAGCTCCAGCGCCCCACCCAAGCAGAACTCGACGCCATGAGCCACGCGCAGAAGGATGCGCTGATCATGCAGTTGTTCGATGCCTTGGAGACGCTCAGTGCCCGACTGGCCGCGCTGGAGAAGAAGGTGGAGAAGAACAGCCGCAACTCCAGCAAACCCCGTCCTCGGACGGTCTGCGTAAAGGCCCGGCCCAGCCGCGCCAGAAGGGTCAACGACCCAGTGGTGGTCAAAAGGGCCACAAGGGCGTGACCCGGCGGATGGTGAACAATCCTGACGAGGTGAAGGAACTGCGCCCTGAGGGTCGTTGTGCGTGTGGCTGTGACCTGGAAGGACTGCCGGCCACGCTCAAGGAGCGCCGCCAGCAGATCGAGATCCCCGAGCCCCGGATCATCTACACCGAGTTTCGCCGGATGCAGGTGGTGTGCGGTTGTGGCCGCTGCCATTTGGGCGAGTTCCCGGCAGGTGTGACCCCCAACGTGAGCTACGGTCCGCGCCTGAAGGCCTATGCGATTGGTCTGAACCAGGGGCATTTTGTGGCCCTGGAGCGCACTTCTGAGATTTTGGCAGACCAGTATGGCGTGGCCCCATCCGCGGGGACGTTGCAGAACTGGATCCTTGGGATTGCCAATGGCCTGGAGGCGACCTATGAATCGACCCGGGACCAGATTCGTCAGGCCCCTGTGGCTCACTTCGATGAGAGCGGTCTTCGGGTTCAGGGACGCTTGCACTGGCTGCACGTGGCCGCCACGACGGATTCCGTGTACTACACGGTTCACGCCCGGCGGGGTCATGAAGCCATGGACGAGGCCGGGATTCTGCCCCACTTCAAAGGGGTGGCTGTGCATGATCACTGGGCTCCCTACTGGCGCTACACGGGCTGTGAGCACATGTTGTGCAACGCCCACCACCTTCGGGAACTGAACTACAGCGATGAACTCACCGGTCATCTCTGGCCGCGTCTGCTCAGGGAGTCGCTGCTGCAGGCCAATGAGGCCGTGGCGCAGGCCAAGGAACAGGGCCTGACCCACTTACCGAGGGATCAGATCGAAGCGTTTCTCAAGGCCTATGATGAACAAGTGGCCGAGGGGCTGGCTGCCAAGCCACCCCAGGTCGCCGAGGACGGCAGTCGGCGGCGCGTCAAACAGCATCCGGCCACCAACCTGCTGCTGAGGCTGCGGGACTTCCGCGATGCCATCTGGCGCTTTGTGACCGACTGGCGAGTCCCCTTCACCAACAACCTCGCCGAGCGGATGGTCCGCCCCATCAAGGTGAAACTGAAGGTCATTGGTGGCTTCCGGGCCATGGGGGGCACCCGTGCCTTCTGCATCATCCGCTCCGTGTGGGAAACCAGCAAATTACGCGGGCAGAATCCCTTCGAAGTCCTGCGGGTGGCTGCGACAGCCTGAACAGCTACCTTTTCCCATGCCGATCCATGTAGCAGGCCAAGGGCTCTACTCCTGGAAAGTAGACGGATATGAGAACCTGGGTTGACTCGCGCACGATTAACGTTATTGTCATCGTTGAACAGTAAGGTCTCGGCGAGTGTCGATGGTGATCGCTCGCCAATGGCTAGGGAGTGGTGGTGCATGGTCACCCCCCCCCCACTGGTCAGTGCCTCATGGGCCAGCCGGCCGGCCCATGAAGCACTGGATGCCGAGGGTGTGGAGTGGTATCGGTTCTCGATAGCCTCGAATTCGAATAGTGGCAGTTCGCAGTCAACCAGATGCAGATGGCCGGCACACGACAAGGCGCCGCGCCAAGGATTCGTGCACCACCATGCTCGAGCGGTGGCCTTGCCGGTGAGCAGCCAAACTACCACAGGGGCCTTGCGGGCTCATACATATTTGAGCACTGGTCAGTAGCTGGATCATCGGAAGTCTTCGAAGTTCTATCTCTGAGCCACATATTCGCTGCACGCCGCCCCGCATTATCTTTCTTATGAGTCAGAGGCTGGCTCGCAGCCGCAGCCAGCCAGACCTCACGGTAGCGTCTCAGTAGAAACACTTTATCGTGTCTTTCGAAGGTGCGGGCCTCGATGAAACGCCGGTCCTCAATCAAAAGGGCCAGTCCGTCGAGCTCACCCAAATCCCAAGATTTACACCTTTCCGACTCTCGATTGCTCAAGAAAAAGGAGCGAGGTACCTTCACCTTCCTGGAACGTGGCTTTCTCGAAGGTGACAAAACTGACGAAACTGATTCAGTTGTACCATTCTCATGTGTATCAGTACTGCAGGCTGGCGAAGAGGTGGGACACGTACGTGATGCCGCATCGCTTTTTTTCTCCTGCACAGGCGGTGACAAAACCGACGAATAGTCAGTGTTGTCACCGCTGCTCTGCCGGCGCTCCAGTTGTTCCAGCTGCGCTATTCTGTCACTTAGTGCCACGGTCCTCAATCTCCCGCGCAAAGATCCGGGTGAATGTGAAAGACTTCTGTCGATCGACCTGGCCCCTTAGTTTCGACAGGTGCCAAACGTCCAAGCTCAACGAGGTGTCTCAACGCAACCTCGACGTTCTCCTGGTTTAGCAACGTCCACTTCTTCCGATATACATCTCGAGCAGTAAAAGGGTTCGGGAGATCACCTTTTTGTATGTGCTTGTCCAACTCATAGACTGCGAGTGGGAGAGCCGAATTATTGAGCCTGTATATGAACTTCGCATGTTCCTCAAGATACTCACACCAAGCAATCGCTCTTATAAGTGAATCGTAAGAAACAGGGCCGCCTGCTGGATGATCAACTAGATGGAAAAGTAATGATAGCGAAGGAACAAGAGATCGCTGCTTGGCAATCAGTGAATTAAGCAGGGGGTGATCTTCTCCCTTCCGAATGCGATTCTCTAGTACTGAGCGCCATGTCCGGAATTCTTCGTAGGCATCATCGGAGAAACGCAAGTACGGGATGCCTCCATCATCGCAGCTAGCACCAAGCGCGACTGGGTCAATGTTGTCCATGCGGCGGAAGACAGCTTCTGCCTGTTTGAGCGCTTCTTCATCCGGTGCCCTGTCGATATCCACATACTCCTTCAACTGATCCGGGTATATCATTAGCTGGAAGCGCTGAAGGAGTCCATCGTCTCCGGCGCCACCTTCAGAAGCTCTTCTTAAATACTCGTACAGCGGTCCTGGTTGTATGCTCCCGAAAACTGTTAGGCATATTGACTTAACCCGTACTGTGCCTCGCCTGATTCTGTCAAACGTATAGCTTCCAGATCCATTCCAGCCTTCCAGGAAGAATGTTCTTGCGCCTTCTTGTCCAGGGCGTTCAAGATTTTTTATAAGGCCGACAAGTTCATCTCGATAAACAGCAATGCCCCTCGGGTTATCAACGAGCAACTCACCTAGCTTTTCTATCGTTGGGTCACTCGTTACATACCGCTTCTGCGGCGGAGCTTCTTTATCGTAAGAAACTTTTTCCAAAGCAAAATCATAGGCCTTTTCATGATCATTTGCATTGGCGGCTTTTTTGAGATTTTTATCACTCACTTTCTCATAAGCTTCTTTTATCACCATGTCAATCTTATGCTGCAAAAGTTTTTCTGTGTTTGCTTGAGCCGCTTCGTCTTCTAATTTATTTAAGAACCTGTTTGATTCAGCGAAAGCGGGGCTTTTCAGATAGCCAGGTGGGCCAACAATTGCACCCCAGAGATTAATGACGATGGTCCAATCATCGAATTTTTTTGGACGTATGGCTATTTGCCGTCCCACGATGGCGGACAGGGCAATTATTGTGCCCACCGCTATATAATCGGGAGGACACTGCATGCGCTCACTTGCGTCAAGCACCCAGGCGCGCAATGCGCTTGGCAGCATAAGTTCGTTCACTTCGGGGGGTTTGCCTCGGCGGGGCGGTAGCGGCTGGCAAGCTTGGAAATTGACAGAAAATTCGTTGTCTTCAGTTTTCTTGCGAAGTACCATCTTTAAGCTCCCATTCCATGGTTGTGTAATCCAAGTTCTGATGCACACTTTTCAAGTGAGCAATGAATACAATGCTTTTTAGCATGTCCGTATATCTCCATGATCCATGATGTGTCGCCAAGCATGCTTGCGTGTCATCATTCATTTGAGGGGCAATTCTTCCCTGTAAATGATGGGCATATCAAGCCAAGCATGACCCAGTGCACTGCGTCGCGCTATCTATTCGGTCTTTGAGCTATGTTGCCGCTAATGTAGCGCAGGTTTGATTTCTTTCTGCGAGTTACCTCCCGAATCTTTCAGTGAATTAATCGTATACCTGCTTTATGCAGATTGTAAACCCCTTGGTGTGCCTCGATTCTGATTCCCGTGGTCTTGATGTTAGTTTATTTTTTCACTGAAAATCTCAGTAGGATTTAGTCCCTGCTGTTGCGGAAATTCTTTTTTGAAATTTGTGCGTGTGGCGTGGATGTGGTGGCGCATAATAATTTCCATATATTCAGTGGCTTAAGGTGTCAAATGAGGGCGCGCTCAGGTTTTCATTGAGAATCTGAGAGTTATTGCCAGTCTTGAATGAAGTGTTGGCTTTGCCACAAAACCCTTCTAGGGTTTTCAGGAGAAGTTTGTATACCTCAATCCGGTAGTGATCGGGAGCCAAGAATAAAGCAGCTTTGTGGCTGGTGAGGCGTGAGGCTGGCCCCTGAAATGGCGGTCACCAGGATGATTTCTCAGCAAGTAGTAGCTTGCACAGGCTTCGGAATCGCCGTGCAGAGGGTGGGGTGTTCAGGTGCTGGCGACACCATGCAGCTGTCAACTGTATGGTGCGGATATCTATTCCGTCGAGGCTAGAAGACCATTCTTCTTCGAAGTGCTGGGGGTCAGGTATGTCGTCCCAGGTCCGACAGAAATCCGAGTAGATCGCATGCACGACAAACCGAAGTTCGTTGGCTGTGGATGATTTCTGATCGTGATCGTGTGGCATAGGCGCCGTTCCGCTTCTTGAAATAATGCGCCACGCGCGCTCCAGGTGGATCCGGGCTTGCTCGCTCTTATCGCGTTTCTGACCATTGCTCGACCCTTTTGAAGATTGCGTGGTATCGGTGGGCTTCATCGACTCGGTGCGCTCGGTGATGAGCCATAAACGAGCCGGCCGACTTGATTGCTGGCACGAAGCAGTGTCCCCTGATCGAGGTGGGCGTAGCGTTGCGTGGTGCGGATCTGCGTGTGCCCCAGCAGTTTCTGGACCTCATAGAGAGAGTGGCCGCTGTTGACCAGCATGGAGGCGAAGCTGTGCCGGAGGTCATGGATGCGCACATCCGAGAGGTCAGCACGCTTGCGCGCTGTGTTCCAGGAATTAAAGAAATTACCCAGCGGCTCGCCGGTTTCCGGATGGGGGAATAGCCAACGGCTCTTTCGCTGGGTACCAATCTGGTCCAGTAGCTTGAAAAGGGCGTCTGAGATTGGGACGTGGCGCGCCTGGCCGCCCTTGGTTTCGCCGATGCGCCAGATCCGCGAGCCAAAATCGAACTCATCCCAACGGGCTTTGAGCACCTCGCTCTTACGGGCGCCGGTGAGGATCAGCATGGGAATGATGAATCGCAGCATGGGATTCTGGGAGCGCTCCAGCTCCCGGAACAGTCGCTGGGTTTCCTCGGCAGTCAGGTAGCGCTCGCGCTTGTTGTTCTCCTTGTAGAGTGGCACACCGACGGTGGGGTTCTTGGAGACCCCTGCGGTTTCCCATTCCATCGCCAGATTAAAGATGTAGCGGAGCATCACCAGGACCCGGTTGCTGCTGGCCGGCTTGTGAGTTTGGCGATGGGCCTGAATGAGCGAGATGATGTCACCCTTGGTGATCTGGTCCATGGGCCGACTCCCCAGTGAGGGCAGGACATGGTTGCGCAGCAGGCACTCGTCGGTCTGCCAGGAGCGCTTGTAGCTTTGCACGTAGGGGATGTATCGCTCCTGGATGAATCCATTGAGTGTGGGGATCTGATGGCGCGTGCGGCGCTGTTCATTGGGATCCTGGCCCATGGCCACCTGCCCACGGAACTGATCAGCTTTTTGCCGTGCCTGGTCGAGGTTGATGTCGGTTGCATCGCCCAGACGCAGTTGGTGTTGCCGACCATAGGTATCGCGATATCGGAAGTACCAGGTTCGCCCGCCACTGGACCGCACCTCCAGGGTGAGGCCTTTGCACTGGGAGTCGTGGAAATTCTGCTTGCTGGAGCCCTCTGGACAGGTCAGGGACTTCATTTTCTTCACTGAAAGCGCAATGACGGGCATGGCAGGTCTCCGACCTTAAAGATGTACCTTAAGACACTTTTCATATCTAATGATAGCAGTGAACGATCCGTATCGCAAGAGATATCAAGGATATCTTTAACCGCCAGGCACATGCCTCGCAGGGGCTTGGTGCGCCGGAGATGTGCAGGCCTGCAGGGGCTTTCAGGCCTATGCGGGCAGAGGGTATTGGGGCGCGGCATGCCTGATTTAATGTGGGAATAGCTGAGGGTGCTCTCGGTGCCGCGTGTGGGTAGACTGGGGAGCCTCTAGGCGACCTTGATGGTCACCACACAGATGCCGGGCGCCAGTCGCTTTGGCAAGACATGACGACAGCTACACGCCTGGCGAGGCCGCGAAACCCTTGCAACCGGAGTGCACATGACCGAACAAGATGCCGACAGGCCCACAGACCACGATAGCCCCTGGAAGGAGGCCCTGGATTACTACTTCCAGGAATTCACGCAGTTGCTGTTCCCGGCAATCCACGATGTGGTGGACTGGCCCCGGGGTTACAACCCCATGGACAAGGAACTGCAGCAGATCACGGCGGATGCCAACACGGGTCGACGCCATGCGGACAAGCTGATTCAGGTGTATGCCCGGGATGGCAGCGAGACCTGGGTGCTCATTCACGTGGAGGTCCAGGGCGAGCCGGAGGAAGGATTTGCGCAGCGGATGTACACTTACCAGTACCGCTTGCGGGATCGGTACGGGGTGGATGTGGTGAGTCTGGCGGTGCTGGCGGACACCCGCGAGAGCTTTCGGCCCTCGGCCTTTGAATACGAGCGCTGGGGCTGCAAGCTGTCGTTCACGTTTCCCATGGCCAAGTTGATTGACTGGGAAGAGCGCTGGGCGGATCTGGAGGTCAGCGACAACGTCTTTGCCCTGGTGGTGATGGCGCAGATCAAGGCCAAGCGCGTCAAGGATGGTGCTACGCGCAAGGACGTCAAGATCGCCCTGGTTCGGCTGCTGTACGAACGGGGCTACAGTCGGGAGCAGGTCGTGCAGCTGTTCAGGATCATCGACTGGATGATCCAACTGCCCAAGGGGCTGGAACCGGAGTTTGTGCAGGCGGTCTACGCCCTACAGGAGGAGAAGAAGATGCCTTATGTGAACACGATTGAACGCGTTGAGCGAGAGAAAGCGCTTCAGCAGGGGGTTGAGCAAGGGATGGCACAGGGGCTTGAGCGAGGGCTTGAGCGGGGCCTTGAGCGAGGGCTTGAGCGAGGTCGCCATCAGGGTGTGGAAGGCACCCTGCGCAAGCAATTAGCCCTGAAATTTGGAGAGTTGCCAGACTGGGCAGATGAACGTCTGGCCGCTGCCACGGATGCCCAGCTTGATGATTGGGTGTTGCGGATCATGGAGGCAGACAGCCTGGAGTCCCTGCTGGGCAAGCACTGATCCTGTCCTCCCTTCGCGTCTCTCCCCCTGATTGGATCAGTAAAAAGGGCAGCCCTGGTGGCTGCCCTTGTGTCGCGGTCCTGAATGTCCTCCTTTGTCATGTCTCTTCCGAGAATTCTTGATCGGAAGGTTCGGTGGTGGCCGCCACCGGCGTGATTTCTGGATTGGCAGTGCTTTGGCCGGTGCCTGTGTTGGCTTGGCCAGGGGGCAGCATTTCCTTCATGGGACGGTGCTCGAAGCCGTATCGGCGGCCATGAGTAGGGATTCATGGTTCAGATACAGATGTCACTGGGCCCTGATCTGGGGCTTAGGCCGACACTCTGGGCCTCAGGATATCAAGAAAATTCTGTATGCCTGCTGTCGGGCCGGAGCCAAGCGGCCCATTTTTCGATGAAAGTCTGACGGAGGGCGTGATAGGCTCCGCCCTGAAAGATTCACAAAGAGACATTTTTCATGTCTAGCGATCCGTCAGAACCATTCGTATCTCAAGAGATACGAATAATATCTTCTATCAAGTCTGCCAGAGCGGCGTTGGGCTGGACCCAGCCGGAGCTGGCTCAACGTGCAGGCATCTCCAAGGTGGCGTTAGCGCGCCTGGAAGCGGGGCTGGCCAGTCCTCGGCTATCGACACTGACAAAGATCAAGGCTGCGCTCGAGGCGGGTGGCGTGCGCATTGCTGATGATTATCCGCCTGGTGGCTACACCTTGACCGTATTCACCGAGGGTTTGGTGCCCCAGCGGGCTGATGGGAAGGCGGTGGGAGGCCCTGAAGGCTCCAAAAGCGAAAAAAAAGCTTCAAAAACAAACAGATAAAGCATTTTCGTGCGTGAGTAGTGTGCTAGGCCTGAGAATTGCCCGTGTCCATTTGGTAGGAATATGGTAGGAAAGTATCTTGTTGGATTTTATTAATGTCTCTAAGTGACTAATAAGTATCGGTATTTGGGATTTCAGATATTGGACGCTCACTGCAGATGTCAACGAATACGAAGGCACCGAGGGCAACGACACCTTTATCGCAGAGGTGCTGACGCTGACCAACAATACGGTAATTGACGGCAAGGAAGGCACGGACACGCTTCAGGCCGAGATTGTCAATAATGTAGCGCCGACGCTGACGAGTGTTGAGAACCTGTTCTTCACCAACCTGTCTTCGTCCGAGCGCATTGTGAATGCCGAGGACTTTAGCGGCGTTGAGCAGCTTTGGACCAGCGAGAGCAACGGTACTCTGCGCGTTGATAACCTGGGCGACTCTGATGTGACGCTGGGAATTCAGGACACGGGCGCGAACCTGAGTGTTCGTTACGCTTCTGCCGCCCTGGAAGGTGATGACACAGATATCAACGTAGTGCTGGACGGTGCTGCTGGCAGCACGCTGACGCTGCGTCCGCAGAGTCTGACCACTGAGAACGGTGTCAACTCCGTGACGCTGAACTCCACGGGTGATACGGCCAACGAGCTGGCAAATGTTGTGGATGGTCGTCTGACGGGCCGCACGCTGGAGATGCTGACCATTGCTGGCAGCCAGGATCTTGAGATCACGGGCACGCTGCAGTCGCAGATTCACACGATCAACACGGGTGACATGGAAGGCGATCTGGAGTTGACTGCCAACGGTGACGCCTCTGAAGACTTCACCTTCAACGCAGGTGCGATGTCCGGTGACCTGACCTTCACGCTGAACAATGCCGATGATGTCAGCTTTGCTGGCAGCAACATGACCGGCAATGCTGATCTGACGATTGACAACGATGGTGAGTCGCTGATTCGCACGGGTTCTGGTGACGATGTGGTGACCCTGAGTCGCGCGCTGACCAGTGATGACGTGATCAACACGGGTGCAGGTGATGACAAGGTCGTGGCCCAGATTGGCGCTGCTGAAGCCCAGGCTGTGATTCAGAATGCTGAAACCCTAATGCTGAACTTCACGGGTACCGGCACCTTCAACGGTTCAGCGGTTTCCGGTGCAGAAACGCTGATTGCCGAGGGTAATGACATCAACATCAGCAACCTGGCAGGGGGTCTGACCGACGTTCGCATTTTTGAGTCCGGCAGCGGCGATGTGAACATCAGCTACCGCAGTGCTGTCACGGCGGATCTGGTGCTGACCACCGGTGAAGATATCGATGATGACAATGCTGGTGCGGCAGTTGACTTGGGTGCTGCCACCTTCACCAACGTTGGCACGCTGACCATCAACCATGAGACCAACGAAGCTAACGAAGACCTGACCGCTGCTTCTCTGGCATTGGACAACGCCAAGACCACCTCGGTCACGGTGAACAACAACAGTGAAGAAGGCGATGTCGATGTCGGCGACATCGAGACCGGCACCGACGCGCTGACCAGCCTGGAACTGACGGGCAATGGTGAGGGTACGACTCAGGCGGGTGCTGTGAGTGCTGAAAACCTCGAGACCGTCACTCTGACCGCGAATGGCGAAGGTGCAGTCTCCGTCGGTGCGATCACCTCTGAAGAGCTGACCACGGTGGTGGGTGCTGCTGTTGCGGGTAATGTCACGTTTGACGCTATCGAAACCGATTCTGCACTGACGCTGGAGCTGACCGCTCAGGGTTCTGACGACGATGCAACTACCGTGACCACCGGTGCAGTCACTGTCGACGATGCAGCGCTGACGCTGGAAGCCAACGCCACGGATGACGGCGTGATCAACGCTGCCGATGAGCTTACAGCACTCGGCATGACCATCGACGTGGCGTCTGCGGCAGGTGCTGTCACGCTGGGTAATCTGACCAGCGTAAACGATGCCGGCGATGCTTCTGATGCCATCAACCTGAACGTGGCTTCCACTGACGGCGCGGTGGACATTGGCACTATCACGGCTGACGAAGAAGGCGGTAGCCTGGTCGCTGACCTGAACGTCACCGGCGACGCTGGTGGGCTCACTGCTGGTGAAATTAATGTAGACGGTGACATCACGCTGGTTGTGGCATCCGGTGTGGCTGCTGCCACGATTGCGGCTGCCGGCATCACCAGTGCCGAAGGCGACATCGTTCTGGATCTCACCAACGGTGGTGGCACCATGGCAGTGGCCGGAACTGATGACATTACCGCCACCGATGGCGATGTCACCATTGACGCCACGGCGACCGATGCCAGCAGCACAAACCTGGGCGTGCTGACCTTCGGCGCGATCACGGCGGGCGACGATACTGCTGATAACACCGGCAACGTCACGATCAATGTGGATTCGGCCGAGGGTGATGTGACGTTCGGCGCCATTACTGCCGAAGAAGAAGGTGCGGTCGTTGTTGAGTTGAGTTCTGAAGGCGGCGATGTGGCGTTTGGTGCTGTTACCGGCAACACGGTTGCGATGGAACTGGACTCGGGCGGTGACGTCACGCTTAACGGGGGCATCGAAGCCAAAGAAGACGACGGCGAGTCAGCGACGATCAATCTGGTGCTCTCTGGGGAGGGCAATTTCATTCTTGGCACCCTGGAGACAGATGGTGATAACTTCGTCAGCATCGATGCCAGTGATTTGGAGGGTACCCTCACTGCTGAGATCGACTCCAGCGGCGACGATGTGATCGTACTCAATGGTAACGGCGGCAGACTTGACTTCATCGCTGACGATGGTACCGATCCGGAGATCGGTGACAATGTCATCGAGGGCTGGGCATCCGGAATGGAACTTGCCATTGATGGCACCGCAGTGGTCACCACCGCCGGCCTGTTTGATGGTGGCGGCGGAGATTATGAGCAAGAAGTGGTCGATGGTAACTTGGTGATCAGTTTTGATAGTGCGGCTGGTACTGGTTCCATCACACTGATTGGTATCGGTGAGGAACTCGCCGTCTAAATTGCCTGGCGTGTTGTACCTAGGCATCTAATAGTGCCATGACTAAACCCCGTCCTTTGCAAGCAAGGGGCGGGGTTTTTTATTGGGAGGAACGATGTACAAAGAGTTACAGGCATTGACGCCGGAGGCGCATCGAGATTGGCGAGTCCCGGCGGTTCATCAGGACTGGCGATTTGCTGCTGGAGAGAATTTGGTGCCGCTGATTTACAGTGAGGTGGCGGATGCAGCGCGTGAGTTTCCGTTGGTGTTCATGGAGGGCAAGCCGCTGGTGTATGCGTTGCTGGGCTTGGAGTCTGGTGTGAACGCGTATGTGGGTCGAGAAGGTGATTGGCGTGCGACGTACCAACCTGCGCGTTTACGAGCGTACCCGTTTGGTTTGTCGCCAGTGGGTGAAGGCGATCGTTATGCGCTGGTTTTGGATGCGGCATATACGCCAGTGGGAGAGCTTGGGGAGTCGTTGTTTGATGGAGATGACAAGCCGACAGCATTTGTTCAGGGTCGTTTGGAGTTTCTCAAGCGTTTGCACCAGGGTCAGGGTTTGACGGAGAGGTTGGTGAGTGCGCTGCGTGATGTGGGTGTGTTGGTACCCTTGGGTGTACGTGTTCGTGATGCGCAAGGTCAAATGAAACGTCTGGAGGGCGTTGAGCAGGTGGATGAAAAGGCGCTGAATGGGTTGGATGATGCTCGATTCAATGAGTTGCGTCGTAGTGGTGCGTTACCGTTGGCGTACGCGAGTTTGTTATCGTTGGCGAACATGCGATTGGGTCCGATAGCGGGACATTATCGCCAGATGCCTGATCAAGGGTCGAAGCCAGAGGGGTTGGATATGGAGAGTCTGTTTGGGCACGGTGATGATTTGAGTTTTGATTTTCACTGAGTTATAGGCTAAATCGTGGTCGGAGGAAGGACAGGCACTCTTGAGTACTTTTGTCGGAGATTCGCCTGATGGGCCCTTATGTCAAATATCCTATTATCCTTTTCCCGTACTCATGACACAGCGGTGAGCCTTGATGTTCTCTCAGCGATTCGGCTTGGAAGTGCAGATTACGCGCCACGCACGTGAGCGTATGGCGCAAAGAAATATCACTGAGGCTATGCTAGGTGAACTTCTGGAAACCGGTCAGGTGCGCCATAAGGACCATACTCGCCTATGGGTCGCCAAGGCCATGGAAGGGCGCCATGATAATCTTGTTTGTGCCGCCGTGGTTGTTGAAGATAGACTCGTCGTCAAGACCGTCATGCATCACTTCCAATGGGAGGATTAGCCATGCGTACCACATACGATGAAGCCGACGATATCCTGGTTGTCCATCTTTCCGACAAGGTGATTGCCAAGGAAGCCTCGCAGGACTGGAACACCCACATCAGCTACGCGAAAGATGGAACAATCGTGGAAATCGTGATTTTGGAAGCTTCCAAGCAGGGAGCTTGGCCTCTGTTGCGTAGCGATGCAGCCTAGTTTTCTCCATGCTTCGAGCCGACAACCCGGCATTTTCCCCTGAGAGCCAGGGGAGAGGGACAGCCACTCGTGAGTGCTCATCTCAACCCCATCCCCTGAACACCAACCACGGCCTCACCTCGGCATGACCACCGCAGGGGAGCAACCGCTCAGGGAGGGCCCTCAGGCCGTTGATTGTCGTCGCTGTGGCCGGTACAACGCCTCAAACCGTGTGCTCTGGTCCAACCACTGATCCGGGGTGAGCCCCAGGCGCTGCAGGATCGGCGGCAGGGTGTTGGCAATGGCGCCTTTCTTTCTTGGGTCGATGGCCCGTCCGGTGTAGTCCACCAGCGCCAGGTAGTCCTCAAACGCAAAGGGAATGCCGGGCTGTTCCCGATCCGCGAACGCCCCTTCAAACGGTAGCAGGGGCTTCACCAGGCCATCGAACCGTAGCAAGGCCTCCCTCTGCATCTGTTCACGCACGGCCTGGGCCAGCTCGAACCGGGGCGCAATCCGCTCCCGGATGCTGGTGTGTTCCGAAGCCTCCGGGGTGGCCGCCATCCCGGCCCGCACGGGGTTGAGATCCACATAGGCCATGCAACTGAGCAGCGCGGCCTCGGTGCGCAGCGCCTGGGACTTGAATCGTGCCTCCCAGAAGTGCCCGGTACAGCCGTCCTCCTGATTGGCCTGCCGGGCGATGGGTTCGTTGAGGCACTTCATGAACCAGCTCAGGTCTGCCAGTCGTTGCCGGTAGCATTGGGTGAACTCCGCCACCTGGGCCAACTCGTAGCTTTCCTGCGGGTCCCCGGCCAGATACCGCTGGACCAGCAGTGGCCCCTTGAACAGGCAACTCCAGCGCCGCAGCACCTCGTCATCGGACCACTGCTCGGCCTGCGCGGGGTCCAGCTTGACCACCACATGATAATGGTTCGACATGACGGCGTAGGCGGCGATGTCCACGGCGAACAAGGAGGCCAGTAGCCGGATGCGATCCTCGATCCATTGTCGGCGGTGCTCATAGCTCTTGCCGGTGGTCTGATCCTGCCCACACAGGAAGGTGCGCCGCACACAGCGGGAGACGACGTGGTAGTAGGGGGTGTCGGTGATGGATATCTGTTGGCTACGGGGGCGTGGCATGGCGGGTCCTTCCTGGACGGTGGTTCCCGGTCCGATCCTGTGGCCGGGTTATGGGTAGATTAGCGCAGCGGCGGACTGCTCTTGAAGGGGGGTAGGGCGTGGTAAAGTGGAGGGCTGCAACAGGAGTGCGCATGACCGAACAAGATGCCGACAGGCCCACGGACCACGACAGCCCCTGGAAGGAGGCCCTGGATTACTACTTCCAGGACTTCACGCAGTTGCTGTTCCCGGCAATCCACGGTGAGGTGGACTGGCCCCGGGGTTACAACCCCATGGACAAGGAACTGCAGCAGATCACGGCGGATGCTAACACGGGTCGACGCCATGCAGACAAGCTGATTCAGGTGTATGCCCGGGATGGCAGCGAGACCTGGGTGCTCATTCATGTGGAAGTCCAGGGCGAGCCGGAGGAAGGATTTGCGCGGCGGATGTACACTTACCAGTACCGCTTGCGGGATCGGTACGGGGTGGATGTGGTGAGTCTGGCGGTGCTGGCGGACACCCGCGAGAGCTTTCGGCCCTCGGCCTTCCTGTACGAGCGCTGGGGCTGCAAGCTGTCGTTCACGTTTCCCATGGCCAAGTTGATTGACTGGGAGGCCCGGTGGGCGGATCTGGAAGCCAGCGACAATGTCTTTGCCCTGGTGGTGATGGCGCAGATCAAGGCCAAGCGCGTCAAGGATGGTGCCACGCGCAAGGACGTCAAGATCGCCCTGGTTCGGCTGCTGTACGAACGGGGCTATAGCCGCGAGCAGATCGTGCAGCTGTTCAGGATCATCGACTGGATGATCCAGCTGCCCCGAGAGCTGGAACCGGGTTTTGTGCAGGCGGTCTACGCCTTACAGGAGGAGAAGAAAATGCCTTACGTGAACACGATTGAACGGGTTGAGCGAGAGAAAGCGCTTCAGCAGGGGGTTGAGCAGGGGATGGCGCAGGGGCTTGAGCGAGGGCTTGAGCGAGGTCGCCATCAAGGGGTGGAAGGTACCCTGCGCAAGCAATTAGTCCTGAAATTTGGAGAGTTGCCAGACTGGGCAGACGCACGCCTGGCCGCTGCCACGGATGCCCAGCTTGATGATTGGGTGTTGCGGATTATGGAGGCAGACAGCCTGGAGTCCCTGCTGGGCAAGCACTGACCTTGTACTCATCCCGTCTCCTTCTGGCGTTGGGCTGGAAAAGGGATGGGGTGAGGCGTTGCGACAGAGGTTTCATGAGCGAGCTACTTGACCCCACCAACGACTATGTCTTCAAACGGCTGTTCGCCGAGGCGCCGGATTTGGTGGTGGATCTGATCAACGATCTGCGTCCGGACCTACCCGACATTGCTTCGGTGGAGATCATGAATCCCAATATCGAGCCGACCGAGCTGACAGGCAAGTACATCATTTTAGACGTGCTGGCTCGTGATAGTGACGGTCACTGCTACAATGTTGAGGTGCAGGTACGTCGCTACGGTGCCTGGCACAAGCGGGGACTGTTCTACTTGGCCCGCACGCTGGGCAGTCAGTTGAGCGCCGGGGAGGATTATCAGGAGCTGCGTGCCTCAGTGGGTCTGCATCTGCTGGACTTTGAGCTGTTTACGGAAACGGCCGCAGAGCGTGAGCAGGCCGTCTGGCGTTTCGAAATGCGGGATGAACGCCAGCCTGATGTGACGTTGGGGAACATCCTGCAGATGAACCTGATCGAATTGAACAAGGCGGATCGCCTGGGCTTGCCGGAAGGCCCGCTGCGCGCCTGGATAACCTTCTTTAAGCACTGGCAGGAGGAACTCACTATGGCCAAGGTTGCCCATGAGCCGGTCAAGCGCGCGATGAGCCGTATCCGTGAGCTTAGCGCTGACGAGGAAACCCGCCGCTTGGCGTTTGTGCGGGAACGGGCGCTGCGAGATGAGGTGTCGTTGCTGAATGATGCGAAGCGTGAGGGACGCCATGAAGGTGTGGAAGGTACCCTGCGTAAACAAATACCCCTGAAATTTGGAGAGTTGCCAGACTGGGCAGACGCACGCCTGGCCGCTGCCACGGATGCCCAGCTTGATGATTGGGTGATGCGGATCATGGAGGCAGACAGCCTGGAGTCCCTGCTGGGCAAGCACTGATCCTGTCCTCCCTTCGTCTCTTCCCCTGATTGGGCCAGCAAAAAAGGGCGGCCCTGGTGGCTGTCCTTGTGTCGCGGTCCTGAATTCCCTCCTTTGCCATGGCTCTTCCGAGAATTCTTGATCGGAAGGTTCGGTGGTGGCCGCCACCGGCGTGATTTCTGGATTGGCAGTGCTTTGGCCGGTGCCTGTGTTGGTTTGGCCAGGGGGCAGCATTTCCTTCATGGGGCGGTGCTCGAAGCCGTATCGGCGGCCATGAGTAGGGATTCATGGTTCAGATACAGATGTCACTGGGCCCTGATCTGGGGCTTAGGCCGGCACTCTGGGCCTCAGGATATCAAGGAAATTCTGTATGCCTGCTGTCGGGCCGGAGCCAAGCGGTCCATTTTTCGATGAAAGTCTGACGGAGGGCGTGATAGGCTCCGCCCTGAAAGATTCACAAAGAGACATTTTTCATGTCTAGCGATCCGTCAGAACCATTCGTTTCTCAAGAGATACGAATAATATCTTCTATTAAGTCCGCCAGAGCGGCGTTGGGCTGGACCCAGCCGGAGCTGGCTCAACGTGCAGGAATCTCCAAGGTGGCGTTAGCGCGCCTGGAAGCGGGGCTGGCCAGTCCTCGGCTATCGACACCGTTGCTGAAAGGTAGCGGGGGTTTTTCTTTTGTGGGGTGTATCCGAAGTCGGGAGTGCTGATGATGTTGGAGTTGCTGACCGAAGCGGGCGAGGCAAAAATTGCACTGCCTATAGAGTTAGGCGGCTGAGCTAGAGCGCTCTTCAACAAAGGTTTCCACTTCCGCATGATCGATATCGTCGTCTTCATCCTGTTGCAAATCCTGCTGGGCGCTATCTTTCTTTGGGCGCTCTACCAGGATCATCTACGCCCACGCATACCCCGAATGAAGCGTTGCCTGCACCGCTGGCTGTCCCGCATTGTCCCGAAGGCATCCCATTCAAGCCGGGTCGAGATCACTGATACGGTGGACGCCACTGTTCGCCGAGGCGAGAAATCCATGGCGGTTATCACGGGCATGTAAGCCAGCACTGTGGCCCTGAACTGTGCCCTGATCCCTCATGTGAACCTGATCGCGGGTGCGACCGTGACCGTGCTCCTGATAAACTGGTGGCTGTTGTCGTACCTGTTTTTCTTCAGTGGCTGGTGGCGCAACCGGATCATCCTGCCGCTGCATCGACGTATCCGGCGGGATTGAAGCGCCCGGGTCGCGTCCCGCCTGTCCACTGTCCCTATCTGTGGGGGTGACCCTGGCATCCCGGGAGTCACGGCCCTCGCTATGGAGAACACCCCATGTACAAGAACCTGCAACCGCTCCAGAGCACCCGGCATGGCCAGCTTCGTCTGAACCCGGAGGGGGGCTATGCCTATGCGGGCCAGGAGAACTTCGCTCCCGTCTTCCTCCAGGAGCTGCCCAACCTGGTGCGGGAGTATTTCATCTGCTTCCCCAACAACCAGACGGACCTGCCGCATGTGCTGCTGGGGTTTGTGAAGGACAAGAACGCCTACGTGAGTCCCCACGGGCAGTGGCTGGGCAGCTACGTGCCGGCCTACCTGCGGCGTTATCCCTTCAGCCTGGCCCGCGGCGACGACCAGGCCTCGGATACCTTCACCGTGGCTCTGGATGAGCAAGCGGATTGTCTGGGGGGTGATCTGGGCGAGCCGCTGTTTACCGAGCAGGGCGCGCCCAGCGAGGCCCTGGAAGCCAGGATCCAGCTCCTCAAGGGCATCGAGGCACAGCGTCAGCGTACCCAGGAGGCGGTGCGTGAGATCGAACGTCAGGGGCTGTTCAAGATGGAGCAGCTCAGTATCCAGCGCCGGGATCAGCCGGTGGCCAACATCGGCGGCCTGCGCATGGTCGATTCCGACGCCCTGGAAGCCCTGGATGGCGAGGCCCTCAAGCGTTTGCAGAGCCTGGGTGCCCTGGAGTTGATCCACGCCCACCGTCTCTCCCTGTCCAACCTGCGCGTGGGTCTGCTGGCCGGTGGGGGCTCTCACACCCAGAAGCAGAAAGACCCTCTGGCGGGTCTGTCGGCGAATCAATTGTTCGGCGATGATGACCTGCAGTTTCGTTTCGACCACTGATCCATCCACTCAACCCTCATCAGGAGTTTCCCCATGGCAGAAGCCACGAATCCCGGCACGATCACCATCGACGGTCAGCAGTACGATGTGAACAGCCTTTCCGAGAACGCTCGATCCCAGATCGCCAACCTGCGGATCACGGACCAGGAGATCCAGCGTCTGCAGCAGCAACTGGCCATTGCCCAGACGGCACGTGCGGCGTACGCGCAGGCACTGGAGGCGGAGTTGGCCAAGGGCGAACAGTGAGGGAGCAGGGGATCATGTGCGCCGTTCCCGGTGGCCTCGGTGCGTCAAGCGCGGTTGCCCACCATGCCTGAACCCGGCCCCACCACCTATCCCAAGGCCACACAGATCACCCTGGGCCATGCGCCCCGGGAGGATCGCCTGGCCATGGACCTGACCCTGATGAGCAAGCCCCTGCCAGGCGAGACGGCTGCCTCGACAGCCCCGATGCGCCGTGCCTGGCTCACGCGCCGCGTGGTGGCGGCCACTCTGGCCAAGCTCAGCGAGGTGATTGGTCAGTCCCACCCGGCGGCCGAGCGCACGCCGGACCCGGATGAGGTGCTACAGATGGAGCACCTGGCCGCCGTGGCCAGCAAGAGCCCGGCGCCCCAGGGCGGTGATCCCGCCTCGGCCCGGTCGTCAGCCTCTGCGCCGACGCCGGGGCCCACCCCCGACCCGGAGGGCTATCTGATCACCGAGCTGCAGATCGAGGCCCAGGCGGCGCATGTGGTGATGGGCCTGTGGGGTGAGCCCCTCAGTGCCCCGGGGCAGGGCATGCCGGTGGCGGCCCTGAAGCTCTCCCGGCATCATGCCCACCAGATCCTGCGCCTGCTGCAATCCACCAGTGCCAAGGCCCAGTGGGGCCTGGAACACCCGGCCCAATGGATGCAGCCCATGCAGGTGCCGGGACAGAAGAACTGAGGGGCGCGCCGCGCCCCGACCTGATCACAACGCAGACTGGACAAGGAACACCCCCATGACCGACTGGACTGCCGGCTATGTGGCCGATGTGGGCTACACCTACGGCTACTACCCCGAACTCAACCCCCTGCGCACCCGCCTGGCCCTGCTCAACGCCGGCCTGGTGCCGCCGCCTTTGCACACCGCCTGCGAGCTGGGCTTTGGCCAGGGCCTGAGCGTGAACCTGCATGCCGCCGGCAGCGCCATCCAGTGGCACGGCACCGACTTCAACCCGGCCCAGGCGGGCTTTGCCCAGGAACTGGCCCAGGTGGCGTCGGCCGGGGCGCACCTGACCGATGAAGCCTTTGCCGAGTTCTGCACCCGTGATGACCTGCCGGACTTTGACTACATTGGCCTGCATGGCATCTGGAGCTGGATTTCCGACGCCAATCGGGCAGTGATCGTGGACTTTTTGAGGCGCAAGCTGAAGGTGGGCGGCGTGCTGTACATCAGCTACAACACCCAGCCCGGCTGGGCGGCCATGGTCCCCATGCGCGACCTGCTCACCGAACACGCGGAAGTGCTGGGCGCCGATGGGGCCGGCATCGTCAACCGCATCGACAGCGCCCTGGACTTTGCCGAGCAACTGCTGGCCGCCCAGCCCACCTATGCCCGGGCCAACCCGCAGATTGCCGAGCGTATCCGCAAGATGAAGGAGCAGAACCGCCACTACCTGGCCCATGAATACTTCAACCGTGACTGGCAGCCCATGGGCTTTGCCCGCATGGCCGACTGGCTGGCCCCGGCCAAGCTGCAGTGGGCCTGCTCGGCCCACACCCTGGATGCCATCGATGCGGTCAACCTCACGGCGGACCAGCAGAAGCTGCTCAACGGCATTCCCGACCCCATGTTCCGTCAGACGGTACGGGATTTCTGCGTCAACCAGCAGTTCCGGCGAGACTACTGGGTGAAGGGCGCACGCCGACTCTCCACCCTGGAGCAGGCCGAGGCGGTGCGTCTGCAGCGGGTGGTGCTGGTCAAGCCCCAGACCGATGTCAGCCTCAAGGTGAACGGCAGTCTGGGCGAGGCCACCTTGCAGGAGAACGTGTACCGCCCGTTCCTGGCGCAGTTGGCCGACCATCGCCCGCAGACCCTGGGGCAGTTGGAGAAGGCCCTGAAGGACCAGGGCCTCAACCTGGCCCAAGTGCTGCAGGCCGCCCTGGTCCTCAGCGCCACCGGTGCCCTGCTGCCGGCCCGGGAAGAGGCCGCCATCGGCAAGGCGCGCAAGCACACCGACCGGCTCAACAGCCACCTGATCCACAAGGCCCGCAGCCACACCGACCTGGGCCACCTGGCCAGCCCGGTCACCGGCGGCGGCATCCACGTACCGCGTTTTCATCAGCTCTTCATGTTGGCCCGCAGCCAGGGCCACAAGCAGCCCCAGGAATGGGCCCGGTTCGTGTGGGACATCCTCTCCCAGCAGGGCCAGCGCCTGGTGAAGGAAGGCAAGCCCGTGGAGGGTGCCGAGGCCAACGTGGCCGAACTCACCGAGCAGGCCCAAGGCTTTGCCGACCAGCAGTTGCCGATCCTCAAGGCGCTGCAGATCGTCTGAGCCGGCTCAAGGCGCTGAATGGGCCCGGGTCTGTGGCTGGCCTATGCCATTGGCACGGTGGGGGTGGGCGTGGAGTGGCGCGCCTACCTGCACCCGGATGGCCGGGCCTTTCGGCGCTGGTCGGCGGCGGCAGCGCTGCTGTGGTCGGTCATGTACCTGCTGCTGGGCGCCTGGACCGCCGCCCTGGGCATGGCCACCACCGCACTGCGCACCCTGGTCTCCGGCTGGCTGCGCCGACCGATGCACAAGCACCTGGCGGCCACCGGATTCGTGCTGGCATTCATGGTGCTCACGGCGATCACCTGGCAGGGTGTGGTGTCCCTGCTGCCGGCCTTTGCGGTGATCAACACCACCCTGGCGCTGTTCTACCTGGACAACCGCCGCATGCGCATCGCCCTGCTGGCCTCCAGCGCCGCCTGGATCGCCAATGACCTGTATTGGCACGCCTGGCCGGCCCTGATCGCCGAAGTCGTGGTGGTGGGGTTGAATGTGCGGACGATCTGGCGGTTGCGGGGGGAGGGGGTGTGAGCCATGGCGGTCTAACGGCCGTGTCGGGGTGAGCCCCCTCCGAGGTGACATCCATGCCAGCAGGTCTTTGCCAGAACGGGCACAGCTCAATGCATGGGCGGTGTGTCCTTGAAGACATCCTCTATGCGGTCGGCGATGAGCAGACGGGCCGACCACGCCTTGATCTGGGGTTCGTCAGCCTTTTCGATCGAGTCCTGATAGGCCTTGGGAGCTTGTGACCCAAATTTATGTTCCAGTAGCCAGATGAGCATCTGGGCCTCGCCTTTCTGCACGCCCTTGGCTTCGCCGCGATCCATCCATTCCTGAGCCAGCGACATGGTGAGTGCCTCCA
>NZ_JAJNAO010000025.1:0-21853 GCF_022227625.1 Ectothiorhodospira variabilis
GAACGTGGCCGATGCGTGGAGGGTGGTAAGACCGGATCATCCCCGGATGATCCGGCACGCCCCGTGAAGCGCGAAACTCACGCCATAGCCTGAAAGGCTTGGCGGGAGTAGTTCATAGTCAGATCGGCATCGTGATGCTCATTGGCCTGGCCGCCAAGAATGGCATCCTGATCGTGGAGTTCACCAACCAGCTGCGGGATGCGGGGCAGACCTTCGGCGAGGCCCTGGTGGAGGCGGCCCGCATTCGTTTGCGGCCGGTACTGATGACTGCTGCCACCACGGTGATGGGTACGCTGCCGCTCATTCTGGCCAGTGGTCCGGGGTCGGAAAGCCGGTTCGTGATCGGCACGGTGGTATTTTCCGGGGTGTTGTTCGCGACCCTGTTCACCCTGTTCGTGGTGCCGGTGGCCTACCAGACCCTGGCCCGACGCACGGGTTCGCCCGGTGATACCGGCCGTCGCATCGATGCCCTCGATCATCAACACGGACCGGCGGAGGTGTGAAGTCGGAGAGCCCTGGCTCTTGATCTCGCGTAAAATGCAGATCTCGCGTGAAGATCCGGAGTGGCTGCCGTGCTTAAGGATCTGAGAGGAGGGCTCATGGACAGGCTGGGGTTTCGCATCGCATTGGCCATCGCCATCCCGGTGGTGGCCTTTCTCATCATGGCGGGTATCGCCCTGGGTGAGCGCGAGCGGGTCGGTCGTGACATGGCCACCACCGGAGACATGGCCGCCCTGGCCACGGAGGGCAAGGCCCTTGTGCACGCCCTGCAGGATGAGCGGGCCGATTCGGTGGGTTATCTCAGCGGCCTGGATAACGAATTCTGGTACATCCTGGAGGAGGCCCGTGACGCCACCGATGGACTGATCGAGCCGTTTCGGGAACGGTGGGAGCAACTGGCCAGCGGGCAGGAGGGCCTTCCACCACACACCCTGCTGGACAGGATGGGTGAGGACCTGCGCAGCCTGGCACAAATCCGCAGCCTGGTGAACCAGCAGGCGTTGCACCCCCTGGAGTTGCTGCCGGCGTATGACCGTCTGATTCAGCGGCTCATCCTGATGGTCTCTCACACCCCTCAAGCGCATGCCGATGCACAGCTCACGGCGCTCTTCAACGCTTACCGCCCCTTGTTGCTCCTCAAGGAGCATGCGGCTCGCGAGCGTGCCTTGGGCAATGCCTGGCTGGGAGCCTTTCAGCCCGATCGGCGGGTGTTTCATGGTTTCCTGAGCAGCGTGGCCATTCAGGATCTGCAGCGTCAGCAGTTCATGTCCCTGGCCCCGCCGGGTCACCGTGATGCCCTGCTGGAGTTGGAGTCCTTGCCGGCCCATCAGGAACTGCTGGCCGCCCGCGCGGCCATGATCAACCATGGATCTGCCGGCAAGCCTGAGCATCTGAATGTCATGCGCTGGTATGGGGTCACCCGCGAGCGTGTCGATCAATTGCGACACATGGAACAGGACCTGACTGCCGAGATTCGCGTTGCCGCCGCACGGGCAGAGCGGGAGGCCCGTCAGGAGTTCATGGTCTTGCTGGGGATCGCCCTGATGCTGCTGCTGTCCACGGTGACCCTTTCGGTGGCCATCGCCCGTGGTCTGCTCAAGCGCCACCGGGAACGCCTTCATGCCATGGAGCGGGTGGCCTGGCTGGCTCGCCACGACACCCTCACTCACCTTCCTAACCGGAGTCACTTCACCGAGTTGCTGGACCAGCGGCTGGAAGCGGCGCGCCCTGAGGGGAGTTCCATGACCCTTTATCTCATGGACCTGCAGGGGTTTTCGGAGGTCAACCGGATCTGGGGTGAATCCGTCGCCGATCAGGTGCTGGTGCAGGTGACCGAGCGGATGCGCGGGTTACTGCATCCGGACGCGCTGCTGGCGCGCATCTATGGGGATCAGTTCGGTGTTGTGATAGGGCCTTCTGAGTCCGCGTCGGGACTGGACGCCGCCGAGGGCGGGGAGGCGTTCGCTCAGCGGTTGCTCGCCTGCCTGGATGAGCCCTTTCAGGTGGGGCGGCGGCGGATCGAAATGCGCGGCAACATCGGCGTGGTGGCCTGTCCGCCCTTTCCCCGGCATGCCTCGGAACTGCTGTCCGACGCCGGCTTTGCGGTGGAATACGCCAAGTCCAGTCCGCGTCAGCGCTACCGTCGCTTCGAACCCAGGATGCTGGAACGGCATGCAGCCCTGGTGGATCTGGATCGGGATCTGGAAAAGGCCCTGGAAAGGGGCGAGTTTCAGGTGCACTATCAGCCCAAGCTGGATCTGGAAACCGGTCGCCTTGTCAGTCTGGAGGCCCTGTTGCGCTGGTATCACCCAAGGCGTGGTTGGGTGTCGCCGGATGAGTTCATCCCCCGGGCCGAAACCAGCGGCACCATCATCGAGATCGGTGACCATGTCCTGCGCGAGGCCTGTGCACAGATTCAAGCCTGGCGTCAGGGCCTTTGCCCGGACCTGACCGTGGGCGTCAACCTGGCCACCCTGCAACTCTATCAGGCCGACATCGTGGCACGGGTGCGCCAGGCCCTGGTCGAGACCGGTCTGCCCCCCGAGGCACTGGAGCTGGAGCTGACCGAGACCGGCCTGATGGAGGACATGAACGCCGCCACGGAGGCTCTGGAACGCCTGAGGGGCCTGGGAGTGAGCCTGTCCGTGGATGACTTTGGCACGGGCTATTCGTCGCTGGCCTATCTGCGCCGCTTCCCCTTGCAGGGACTGAAACTGGACAAGCGCTTTGTCAGCGATCTGGAGTCCAGCGACGAGTCGCGCATGATTGCCTCTGCGGTGCTGAGATTGGCTCGAAGCCTGTCCCTGCGCTCCGTGGCCGAGGGCGTGGAAACCCAGGCCCAGGCCGACTGGCTGAGGGAGCGGGGGTGCCGGCTGGGACAGGGATATCTGTATGCCCCAGCCATGCCCCCGGACGAGTTTGTCCTCTGGTTGGGGCAGCGGTGATCTGAACCGGCACGTCCGGGAGGCTGAAACGACCGGCTGCGCGGGTGTCCGGCCGCCACCGCACCGGGGATGTTATTCTCAGGCTCAAAAAATGGTGGGCGGGCTGACGGATTGTCCGTGAGCGTAGGGTGTGGGGCACCCAAGGGTGCCTGTCGCCGGGATCTGATCATGTGGGAGGGGGCATGGAAAGGCTGGGGCCGCGTATCACCTTGGCCGTCGCGATTCCCGTTGCCGCGTTCGTATTGATGGCCGTGCTGGCCCTGGGTGGGCGGCAGGGTGATGCTCGGCACATGGAGCATGCCCTGGCCACGGCCTCGCTGGCCTGGGAAGCCAAGGTGCTGATCCATGCCCTGCAGGTGGAGCGGGGCAGTTCGGCTGGCTACCTGAGTGGGCCGGATCAGGAGTTTCTGACCATTCTCAAGGCCGCCCGGGACGAAACCGATCAGGCGCTGGAGCGCTTTCGTGATCAGGTCAGCCGGGTGGATCCCGAGCAGGTGGGCGCTGTCGCACAACTGGTGCGGAGGTTGTGCCCTGAGCTGGATGCCCTGGAGAACCACCGTCGGCAGGTGGATCATCAGCGGCTGGAGCCGCTGGAGGTTCTGCCACCCTACAGCAGCGTGATTCGACGGTTGATCCTGGTGGCCTCTCACGCGCCCGAGGGTCGCGTTCACGCACAGACGCCCGCGCTGCTTCATGCCTATCGGCCACTGCTCCTGCTCAAGGAGCACGCGGGCCTGGAGCGGGCCCTGGGCAGTGCCTGGCTCAATGCAGCCCGCCGTGATCGCAACGTCTTTTATCGCTATTCCAGCAATCTGGCCATTCAGGATCAGCAACGCAGCCACTTTCTGGCCCTGGCCCCGCTGGAGCATGGCAATGCCCTTCTGGAACTGGAATCCCGAGCGGATCACCAGGCCCTGATGGCGGCCCGTGCTGCCATCATCGAGAATGGTGACGCCAGCCAGCCCCAACACCTGGACGCCGTGGAGTGGTTTCGCATCACCAGTGCCCGTGTGGATGCCCTGCGGGAAATGGAGATAAGGTTGTCGGAGCACATCATGGAAAACGCCCGGGCAGAAAAGGAAAGGAGCCGCGAGCGACTGGCCCTGTGGACGTTCTTCATCCTGTTGCTCACGGTGTTGACCATGGGCCTGTCCCTGCTGGTGGCCAGGGATCTGGTGCAGCGCTACCGCCAGCACCAGGAGGCAACGGAGCGGATCGCGTACATGGCGCGTCATGACGCCCTTACTCGCCTGCCCAACCGTGGCTGCTTCCATGAGCGGCTGGAGGATCGGTTGGCCGAGGCTCGGACCAACCAATGGCCACTTTGCCTTTACTTGATGGACCTGGAAGGGTTTGCCGAACTCAATCGCATCTGGGGCGATGCGGTGGCCGATCAGGTGCTGACAATGTTTGCACGGCGCCTGGTGGAAAAGGTTGGAGCGGATGTACTCGCGGCACGGGTCTACGGCGACCAGTTTGGCCTGGTGGTGTGCAAGGATTCACGCCTGTCGGATATCACTTTGCTGGCGCGTGATCTGCTTTCCACCCTGGATGAGCCCTTCCAGGTGGGGGAGCGTCGCATCGAAGTGGCAGCCCATCTGGGGGTGGTGCTGTGTCCCCCCTATCCCGATCATGCCTCGCAACTACTGGTTCATGCCGGGCTCGCCCTGGAACACGCCAAGGCCACCTTGGGTCAGCGCATGTGCGTCTTCGAGCCGGGCCTGCTCGATCGTCATACGGAGGCCCTGGAGCTGGATCATGACCTGGAGCAGGCCCTGGCCCAGGGTCAGTTCGAGCTGCACTATCAGCCCAAGGTGGCGCTGGAATCCGGCCGCATCGTCAGTTTCGAGGCCTTGCTGCGCTGGCAGCATCCCAGGCGGGGCTGGGTTCCACCGGGGCAGTTCATACCCAGGGCCGAGGCCAATGGCAGCATCATTGCCATTGGTGACCTGGTGCTGCGGGAAGCCTGTCTTCAGGCCCGGCGGTGGCGGGATGCGGGCTGGCGGGATCTGACCGTGGCGGTGAATCTGTCCACCGTGCAGTTGTACCAGGCGGACGTGATCGCGCGGGTGCAGTGGGCCCTGAGCCAGGCCGGGTTGCCGGCCCAGGCCCTGGAACTGGAGCTTACCGAAAGCGGCCTGATGGAGGACATGGATGCCGCGGCCGAGACACTCGGTCGCCTGCGGCGACTGGGCGTGCGTTTGTCGGTGGACGATTTCGGTACCGGCTACTCGTCGCTGGCCTACCTGCGGCGTTTCCCGGTGCATGCCCTGAAGCTGGATGCCCGGTTCGTGAAGGACCTGGAATCCAGCGATGAGGCCGAGATGATCGCCAGCGCGGTGCTGGCCCTGGCCGAAAGCCTGTCGCTGGACTGTGTGGCCGAGGGCGTGGAAACCCAGGCCCAGGCCGACTGGCTCAGGACACGGGGGTGTGGACAGGCCCAGGGCTACCTCTATGCCCGTCCCATGCCGGCGAATCAGTGTCAGCCCCTGCTGGCCCGTGGGTATGTGACCCGTTCCTGAAGACTGAGTATGATGCAGGGATGGCTGTCCCGTTGCCGGGACCCGATCATCGACTGCCTTTGAAGGAGTCCTACGTGGCTGATACCCCCGGGACAGTGGCCCTGGCCATGACCGGCGCATCTGGTGCCCAATATGGCCTGCGTCTGTTGCAATGCCTGCTGGATGCGGGTGTGCGGGTCTATCTCATGGTGTCCCGGCCTGCCCAGGTGGTGTTGAGCATGGAAACGGATCTGTCACTGCCGGGCAGGCCCCGGGAGATGGAGCGCTTTCTCTCCGAACGTTTCGGGGCTGCTCCGGGACAGTTGCAGGTGTTTGACCGGGAGCAGTGGACCGCCCCGGTGGCCAGTGGCTCCTCTCCTCCCGATGCCATGGTGATCTGCCCTTGTACCACCGCCACCCTGGCGGCGGTGTCGGGTGGTGCCAGTCGCTCCCTGATCGAGCGCGCCGCCGACGTGGCCCTGAAGGAGCGGCGCCGGCTGGTGCTGGTGGTGCGCGAGACGCCCTTCTCGGAGATTCATCTGGAACACATGCTGCGGCTGAGCCGCATGGGGGCCGTGATCCTGCCCGCCAATCCCGCGTTCTACCATCGGCCCCAGAGCGTGGATGACCTGGTGGATTTCATTGTCTCCCGGGTGCTGGATCATCTCGGGGTGCCCAACGCCCTGGTCCGCCGCTGGGGGCGGGATGCCGACCATGATACGGGCCGCGAGGCCGGGGGAGTGGAGTGATGGAACTGCCTCTGTTTCCGCTCAACACGGTGCTGTTCCCGGGCGGCGTGTTGCCGCTGCGGATCTTCGAGACCCGCTACATCGACATGGTGCGCCAGTGCATGCGTACCGAGAGCCCCTTTGGTGTCTGTCTGATCCGCGAGGGGCCCGAGGTGGCCGGGGCGGCCCAGGTGCACACCATGGGCACCTGGGGGCGCATTGTCGATTGGGATCGCCGCGCCGATGGGTTGCTGGGGATCACGGTGATGGGTGAGAGCCGTTTCCGGGTGGAAACCACCTGGGCCCGCAAGGACCGTCTGCTCATGGGGGAGGTGGAAGCAGTGGAGTGGCCGCCTGAAGTCGGTCTGCCGGAGGAATTTCTGCCCCTGTCGGGTCTGCTTCAGCGCCTGGTGGAACAGTTACCGCCGCCTTATGGGTTGCTGCATGGGCATTACGATCAGGCCGGCTGGGTGGGCGCCCGCCTGGCGGAGTTGATGCCCCTGGATCTGAAGGAAAAGCAGGCCATGCTGGAGATGGATGATCACCTGGCCCGCCTGTTCCGTCTGCGTGATGCCATGATGGGCTTGCAACTGCAGCCCTGAGCCTGCGTTCGGCGCGGGCTCGACGTTGACAACGGGCCCCGTGGCCTGCATCTTGCCCGGCCAGATACCGACTCAGGAGGCCTGAACATGGCCGTCATTGATATTACCCAGGACCGCCTGGAGGCCGCGATCCGTGACAGCGGTACGCTGATCCTGGATTTCTGGGCCCCCTGGTGCGCCCCGTGCCGGGCCTTCGCCCCCATCTTCGAAGAGGCCTCCGAGCAGTTCCCCGACGTGGTGTTCGGCAAGGTGAACACCGAAGAGGAGCAGCAACTGGCGGCCTTGTTCCAGATCCGCTCCATCCCCACCTTGATGATCTTCCGCGAGCAAATCATCGTCTTCAACCAGCCGGGCATGCTCTCGGCCAGTCAGCTCAATGAGGTATTGGAGAAGGTGGCCGCGCTGGACATGGATGACGTGCGCAGCAAAATGGAAACCGGACCGGACTCAGGCGAGGATCAGGGCTGATCAGCCCCCGACCCCGATCATTCTCAAGCCCAGCCCGATCAGCAGCAGGGCAAACACCCGCCGCACGAGTTTCACCGGCAGGCGGTGGGTAAGCCAGGCGCCGATGCGGGCAGTGAAAAAGGCCGCCAGGGCAATGCCGGCAAAGGCCGGCCAGTGCACATAACCGCTGCTGAAGGCGGGCAGCGCCGCGTGCCCCCATCCGTGAATCATGAATCCGGCAGTGCCCGCTAGGGCGATGGGCAGGCCGGTGGCTGCGGCGGTGGCGATGGCGTGGCGCAAATGGATGTTGAACCACACCATGAAGGGCACCATCAGGGTGCCGCCGCCAATGCCCAGCAGGGCCGATACCCCACCGATCATCCCGCCGCCGGTGTTGAGCACGGCAGGTCCGGGTAGCTGTCTGCCCGGTCTGGGCGGCAGGCTCATGAGCAGATAGATCCCCATCAGGATCTCGAATACCCCGAAGACCTGCCGCAGCAATACGGCGCTCATGAATTCTGCCAGGGTGGCCCCGGCCAGGGCACCGAGCATGACGCCGGGCGCCATCTGCCGGATCACCTGCCACTGCACCGCGCCATGGCGATGGTGCGCCAGGGTGGAGGCAATGGCTGTGGGGATGATGGTGGCCAGGGAGGTGCCGATGGCCAGGTGGGTGATGATTCCACTGTCCACCTGTTGGCGCGTGAACAGCCACACCAGTACCGGCACGATGATCAGGCCACCGCCCACCCCCAGCAGGCCCGCCACCACGCCGGTGAAGGCCCCCAGTGCCAGATAGGCGAGGATGTCCCACATATCATCCACCCGGGGAAGACCCCGGGTATCA
The DNA here is from genome assembly GCF_022227625.1 of Ectothiorhodospira variabilis. Classification (NCBI taxonomy): domain Bacteria; kingdom Pseudomonadati; phylum Pseudomonadota; class Gammaproteobacteria; order Chromatiales; family Ectothiorhodospiraceae; genus Ectothiorhodospira; species Ectothiorhodospira variabilis. The sequence continues at coordinate 8,071 of NZ_JAJNAO010000025.1, forward strand.
GCCCCGACTTAAAGGCTTTGCAGCACTTCGCCCGCCTTGCGGATGGTTTCTTCCAGGTCCTCGGCGCTGTGGGCGGCAGAGAGGAAGCCAGCTTCGAAGGCAGAGGGGGCCAGGTAGACACCCTTGTCCAGCATGGCATGGAAGAACTTGCCGAAGCGTTCCGTGTCGCAACGGCCCACTTCCTGGAAGTTGGCCACCTGGGGCTGGTCGGTGAAGAACAGACCGAACATGCCGCCCACACGGTTGGCGGTCATGGGGACGCCAGCCTTTTTCGCCTCGTCCAGGATGCCGTTGACCAGGGTTTCGGTCTTGGCGGACAGATCGTCGTGGAAACCCGATGCGGAGAGGATCTCCAGGGTCTTCAGGCCGGCCGTCATGGCGATGGGGTTACCGGAGAGCGTACCTGCCTGGTACACGGGGCCCAGCGGCGACATGTACTCCATCACCTGGCGACGACCGCCCACGGCGCCCACCGGCATGCCACCGCCGATGACCTTGCCCAGGGTGGTCAGGTCGGGTTTGACGTTGTAAAGGGCCTGTGCGCAGCCCAGTGCCACGCGGAAGCCGGTCATCACTTCGTCGAAGATCAGCAGGGCGCCGTGGTCGTCACAGACGCTGCGCAGGCCTTCCAGGAAACCCGGCGCCGGCGGCACGCAGTTCATGTTGCCGGCCACCGGTTCCACGATGATGCAGGCGATCTCGTTGCCGTACTGGGAGAAGATCTCTTGCACCTGCTCGATGTCGTTGAAGCTCACCGTGAGGGTGTGTTCCGCCAGGGAGGCGGGTACGCCGGGGGAGTTGGGCACGCCCAGGGTCAGTGCCCCGGAGCCGGCCTTGACCAGCAGCGAATCGCCGTGACCGTGGTAGCAACCCTCGAACTTGAGGATCTTGTCCCGCCCCGTGAAACCGCGTGCCAGGCGGATGGCGCTCATGGTGGCTTCCGAGCCGGAGCTGGTCATGCGCACCATCTCCATGGACGGCACCAGTTCGCAGACCCGGTCGGCCATTTCCGTCTCGATGGCGGTGGGTGCCCCGAAGGACAGGCCGTTGAGAGCAGCCTCGCGCACAGCGGCGATGACTTCCGGGTGGGCGTGGCCGACGATCATCGGACCCCAGGAACCGACGTAATCGATGTAGCGTTTGCCGTCGGCGTCGTACATGTAGGCGCCCTGGGCACGCTCGACAAAGATGGGGTCGCCACCGACGCCCTTGAAGGCGCGGACCGGCGAGTTGACGCCACCGGGGATGTGCTTCTGGGCTGCCTGGAAGAGATCGTGGGATTTTGTCATGGGGTGATCTTTCGCTTGTTGGGCTTGGTGAAAGTGACTGGGCAAAACCTTGAAGGGGGACAAGATACTCGATATGGATGTCCCTGCAAAACCGGGGGCAGGCTGCACGCCCCTGGAAACGGGCTTGATCGGTGGGTCAGGTGCAACCTTCCGGGCGTGCCGTGGCGGCAATCCGTGCTGCGCCGGCCCGCACATCGGTGGCGCCAAACACGCCCTGGATCACCGCCGCCATGTGGGCCCCGGCGTGGAAGACCTGCCCGGCATTCTGCTCGGTGATGCCGCCGATGGCCGCAATGGGCAGGTGCAGTTCCGATCGCGCACGGCTCAGCAGCGACAACGGCGCGTGGACCGCCTCGGGCTTGGTGGCGGAGGGGAAGACCGAGCCAAAGGCCACGTAATCGGCGCCCTGTTCCTGGGCCTCGTGGGCCAGGTCCAGACGGTTGTAGCAGGAGACGCCGATGATGGCATCGGCTCCCAGACGCTCCCGGGCGCGCCGCAGGGGGCTGTCTTCCAGGCCGATGTGTACGCCATGGGCACCGCAGGCCCGGGCCAGCTCCACATCGTCGTTGATGATGAGCAGTGCTCCGTGTTCCTGGCACAGGGACACAAGGGCCCGGGCTTCGCTCAGACGGCGCGAATGATCCGTGGTCTTGTCCCGGTACTGCACCACCCGGGCGCCGCCATCCAGGGCCTGACCCACCATGGTTTCAAGCTGTGCGCCCAGGTCGGCGGGGGTGATCACGTACAGGCCGGCGAGGCCGGTGTGGAGGGGGTTGGCTTCAGTCGGCATGGCGGGTCTGGTCGTTGGGGTCATCCTCAATGTTCTCTCCAGCCCAGAACAGTCGATTGGGGATCATCTGCCCCATGCCCAGGCGGTGGGCGTGGCGCAGGGTGTTCCAGGTGTAGTTCAAGCCTTCGTGTACGGCGGCACTGGGGACGGTCCCCTGGGCCAGCAGGGCAGCGATGGCCGAGGAGAGGGTGCAACCCGAGCCATGGAAATGACCCTCCAGGCGATCCACGGTGAAGGTGTCCAGGCGGCGATGATTGCCGTAGAGCGTGTTGTGCACCCTGCCGGTCTTTTCGTGGGTGCCGGTGATAAGCACGTATTCCGTGCCTTGATCCAGCAACGACATGGCGCAGGCGTCCAGGGTGTCCGAGCCGGTGGCCAGGTTGCGGGCCTCCAGGCTATTGGGCGTCATGAGGGTGGTGAACGGGGCCAGCAGGGTCAGGATGCCGTCGATGATTTCCTCGTCGGCCAGTGCGGTGCCGCTACCGGAGGCCAGCACCGGATCCAGCACCACCGGCAGATCCGGGTAGTCGCTCAGCAGGGTGTGTACTGCCTGCACCGCCTCTATGGATCCCAGCAGGCCGATCTTGATGGCCGCCACCGGCATGTCCTCCAGCACGGCCCGAGCCTGGTGGATGATGAGTTCCGCGTCCAGGGGGGCGAAGCCCATCACCCTGGCGGTGTCCTGCACCGTGATGGCGGTGATTACGGGCGCCGGATGGCAGCCCATGCTGATGATGGATTCGATGTCTGCCTGGATGCCGGCACCACCGGTGGGATCGTTGCCCGCCAGGGTCATGACGACGGGAACCGATGGCTGATCGATCATGCTAAGCTCCCCAACTTGATTTGATTACAGTGTACCACCTGGCCATGCCACCTCATTGCGGGTTGGCCGTCATCGGAGGAGTGTCAGCGATGAAAAAATATCAATGCGTGATCTGCGGGTTCATCTACGATGAGGCAGAGGGACTGCCTGACGATGGTATTCCGCCTGGTACCGCGTGGGCCGACGTGCCTGAAGACTGGGTCTGCCCGGAATGTGGTGCAGCCAAGTCCGATTTCGAGGAGATGGCTTCCTGATCCGGTAAGGGTGGGAGCGGGCCTCGCCCGCGGAGGGGGTGGCACCAGGTCTGCCTCACCGATTCGCTGGCAGGCCAGCTCCCGACCCCTATCAGGGAGTCCTGTGTTCAGGCCGTATCGCGCAGCGAGATCTGCTTCCAGCCCCGGGCTCGGGCGGTGTCTGCCAGGATCTCGTCGGGATCCACGGCGACGGGGTGTTCCACCCGCTCCAGCAGCGGCAGGTCGTTGTGGGAGTCGCTGTAGAACCAGCTGCCGTCCAGCGCCCGTCCGGGTTGGGTGTTCAGCCACTGTTCCAGACGGGTGACCTTGCCTCCCTGGAAGCAGGGCACGCCCTGGAGTTCACCGGTATAGCGACCGCCCTCGAAGTGGGGCTCGGTGGCCAGCAGGTGCTCCACACCCAGCAGGCGGGCGATGGGTTCGGTGACAAAGCGGTTGGTGGCCGTGATGATCACCAGTTCATCGCCAGCCTCCCGGTGCTCCGTCAGCAGGTTTTCGGCGCCCGGGGCAATCATGGGCGTGATGCGCTCGTGAATGAACTGATCTCGCCATCCCTGCAGTTGATCCAGCGGGTGAGCGGCCAGCGGCGCGAAGGAAAAACGGCAGAATTCCCGGATATCCAGGGTGCCCGCCTTATACTGCTCGTAGAAGCGGTGATTGAGGTCCTCGTATTGGCTTCTGTCCACGATGCCCAGATCCACCAGGAACTGGCCCCACTCGTGGTCGCTGTCTCCCGCCAGCAGGGTGTTGTCCAGGTCGAACAGGGCGAGGCTCACAGGCTTCTCCTTGTGGTGATGATGGGGGGCGTGTGATGTTAACTGATCCGGGTGCCCGGCTGCCACGCGCGGCGGTCTATCCGCCGGGATTGTGTGTTATTTGCCGATCCGCCCCGCTTATGGAAAAATGCAGGGCAACGAACGGCTTTCAGGTGGCTGCGTAAGTGATTGATTGTGATGGCTATAGGCCGAACGTGGGTATCATCCTGTGTAACCAGGATGGACGCCTGTTCTGGGCCAAGCGCATCGGGCAGCAGTCCTGGCAGTTTCCGCAAGGGGGCATCCGTCGGGATGAGACACCCACCCAGGCCATGTATCGAGAGCTGGCCGAGGAGACGGGTCTGGAAGCCTGTCATGTGGAGATTGTGGGGTGTACCCGCCATTGGCTCCGCTATCGGCTGCCCAAGCATTTGATCCGACGCCGCTCCAACCCGGTGTGCATTGGCCAGAAGCAGGTGTGGTTTCTGCTGCGTCTGGTGGGCGAAGACAGCTGCGTGCGACTGGATGCAGCACCCCACCCGGAGTTCGATTCCTGGCGCTGGGTCGATTACTGGTACCCCATGCGGGAGGTGGTGTTCTTCAAGCGCCATGTCTACCGTCGGGCGCTCAAGGAACTGGCGCCTTTGCTGTTTCAGGAGGACGTACCCTCCTGTCCTGCCGAGCGGCACTATCGTCCCCGCCGGCTTTGATCCACGGGCCGCACGAGCGGCTCATCACCCCTGGCCCCGCGCATGCTGCATGTACTCAGACGGATCGTCCTGGAGGTTGGCGCCGCCAGTAACCTGGCAGAGGCGCTGGAGATCATCGTTCGCCGGGTCAAGCAGGAGCTGACCATTGATGTCTGTTCCGTCTATCTGCGTGAGCCGGAGGCCAATGGTCAGCGCCTGTTGCTGATGGCCTCGGAGGGCCTGAACCCCGATTCCGTGGGGACGGTGGTGATGAACACCGGCGAGGGCCTGGTAGGGTTGGTGGCCGAGCGGGCCGAGCCGGTGAACCTGGAGAATGCACCCGACCATCCCCGCTTCAAGTATTTTCCCGAGACCGGCGAGGAGCGCTATCACGCCTTCCTGGGTGTGCCCATCATTCATAACCGGCGTCTGCTGGGCGTGCTGGTGGCGCAGCAGCGGGAGCGGCGGCGGTTCGATGATGAGCACGTGGCCTTTCTCATCACGCTGGCGGCCCAGCTGGCAGGGGCCATCAGCCACGCCGAACTGATTGGTGAGGTGGGCAAACGCCGCGAGGAGATCCAGCAGGATAACCTGCAGATCGCCGGCATCCCCGGGGCTGCCGGCGTCGCCGTGGGGCAGGGAGTGGTGGCCTATGCCCTGGCGGATCTGGAGTCCGTACCCGACCGGGACGCAGAGTCCGTCGAGAACGAGGAGACAGCGTTTCGCGAGGCGGTCAAGGAGGTTCAGGATGAACTCATCGAGATCAAGGACCGCATGGAAGACGTACTGCCCATGGAAGAGCGATTGCTGTTCGATGCCTATGTGATGATGCTGGGCAGCGACAGCCTGGTGAATGGCACGGTGGACCGCATCCGTGGCGGCAGCTGGGCCCCGGCCGCCCTGCGGGACACGGTGCGCGAGAGCACCCGTAATTTCGAGGACATGGACGATCCCTATCTGCGGGAGCGTGCGTCGGATGTGCGAGATATCGGCCGGCGCATCCTCATGCGTCTGCAATCCCATGTGCGGGAGCCGGAGGAGTTTCCGGAGCACACCATCCTCCTGGGCGAGGACGTGACCGCCACCCAGCTTGCGGAGGTTCCGCCGGACCGGCTGGCGGCGGTGGTCTCATCGCGGGGTACGGGCTCCTCCCATGTGGCCATCCTGGCTCGCGCCATGGGCATCCCCGCCGTCATGGGGGTGGCAGACCTGCCCGTGGGGCGTCTGGAAGGCCGGCAGATCGTCGTGGATGGTTACCGGGGCAATCTCTACATCCAGCCCACGGCGGAACTGCTGGAAGAATTCAAGCACCTGCAGGACGAGGAGAAGGAACTGGCCGAGGGCCTTCGCGACCTGGCCCAGGAGCCGGCCATCACCCAGGATGGTGTGGAGGTGCCAGTGTATGCCAACAGCGGTCTGCTGGCGGACATCGCTCCCTCCATCCAGTCCGGTGCCGACGGAATCGGCCTGTATCGCACGGAAGTGCCCTTCATGATCCGGGAGCGGTTCCCCGGTGAGGACGAGCAGACCCAGATCTACCGGGAGATCCTCAAGTCATTCAACCCCCGCCCGGTGACCCTGCGCACCCTGGACGTGGGTGGCGACAAGGCCCTGCCTTATTTCCCGGTGACGGAAGACAACCCCTTCCTGGGCTGGCGGGGCATCCGCATCACCCTGGATCACCCGGAGATCTTCCTCACCCAGCTGCGGGCCATGCTGCGTGCCAGCCAGGGTCTGAGCAATCTTCACATCCTGTTCCCCATGATCAGTTCCCTGGGGGAGCTCAAGGGGGCCATGCAGTTGCTGCAACGGGCCCGGGATGAGCTGCTGGATGAACACTATGTGATCCCGGTGCCCAAGGTGGGGGTGATGGTGGAGGTGCCGTCGGCTGTCTACCTGTCCGAGGCCCTGGCCCGGCGGGTGGATTTTCTCTCCGTGGGCACCAATGACCTGGTGCAGTACCTACTGGCAGTGGATCGTAACAACCCACGGGTGGCCGATCTGTACAACGGCTTGCACCCGGCGGTGCTACACGCCCTGGACCAGACGGCCCAGGGCGCTCACCGGGCGGGCAAGACCATCAGTGTGTGCGGAGAGATGGCGGCGGATCCGGCCTCGGTGATCCTGTTGCTGGGCATGGAGATCGATGCCCTGAGTGTCAACGTGGCGGCCCTGGCCCGGGTGAAATGGGTGATCCGCAGCTTCTCCAGGGAGCGCTGCCGGGAGTTGCTGCGACAGTGCGTCAGGATGGAGGAGCCGGCGGCTATCCGGGCGTTGCTGGATAATGCCCTGGTACAGGCCGGCCTGGGGGGGCTGGTGAGGGCCGGCAAGGCCTGAGCACGGTCGGCTGGGGCCGGATCAGCTCCGGGCTGGCAGCCACCTGTCCAGGTGTTTTTCCACCCGCTCCCAATCCAGATCGCCCATCTTCTGATAGGCAATGCGTCCCCGGGGGGAGATCAGGAAGGTGGTGGGCGTGAGTTGCACATTGCCAAACGCCGAGGCTACCTGGTCATCACGGTCCAGGGCGACGGTATAGTTCACGTTTCGCCGGCGCACCATCTCTGCCACCTGTGCGGGCGGGTCGTAGTGCATGGCCACGCCAATCACTTGCAGGCCCCGCTCCCCGTACTCCGCCTTGAGCTGGTTGAAATGCGGGATTTCTTCCACGCAGGAAGGGCAGGTGGTGGCCCAGAAGGTAAGCAGCACCGGCTGCCCCTGCAGATCCGCCAGGTGCAGGGTGGAACCGTCCAGGGTTTCCATCTCCACTTGCGGGGCGGTGCGCCCCCCCTCGGGGGCCAGCCACAGGGCCAGCAGCGCTCCGGTCAGGGCCAGGACGAAGATTCCGATGAATACGTCTCTTTTCTTCACGGTGTTGCGGTTCCTATGAGCGATGGATGTCTCGGCCCTGCATCATAAACGGCGGGACCGGAGTTTCGCCATGTTGTCCCGCTCGGCACGCCGTGCAGCCTGCAGGTTTGTTATGATATCGACACGCGGGCGGGTCTGCCGCCTGAATGATCGTTAGCGAGTGGAGGTGAAATGGTGGTCAGGGTGGGCGTTGTCGGTGCGACCGGCTATACCGGGGTGGAACTGCTGCGTCTGCTGCTGGCGCACCCCGAGGCAGAGCCAGCAGTGGTCACCTCCCGAGGCAATGCGGGCGAGCGGCTCGATGCACTGTTCCCCAATCTGCGCGGCCAGTGCGATCTGGTCTTCCAGGAGCCTGATCCCGCTGCGCTGGGCGAATGCGATGTGGTGTTTTTCGCCACCCCGCACGGCGTGGCACACGCCATGGCTGCGGAATTGCTCAAACGGGGCACCCGGGTCATCGATCTTTCCGCCGACTTTCGCATCAAGGATGCGCAGGTCTGGGAGCATTGGTACAACCAGCCCCACGGGGCCCCCGAGTTGCTGGGGGAGGCGGTCTATGGCCTGCCGGAGTTGAACCGGGCCCAGATCCCGGAGGCACGCCTGGTGGCGGTGCCGGGGTGTTATCCCACCGCCGTCACCCTTGGATTCCTGCCGCTGCTGGAGCAGCAGCTGGTGGATCCGCTGCGTCTGGTGGCCGACGCCAAGTCCGGTGTCAGCGGGGCAGGGCGCAAGGCCCAGGTGGGATCGCTGCTGTGCGAGGCCTCGGAAAACTTCAAGGCTTACGGCGTGGCCGGTCACCGTCACCTTCCCGAGATCCTGCAGACCCTGAGCCTGGCGGCCCGCAGCGTGCCCCAGCTTACCTTCGTGCCTCACCTGGTGCCCATGATCCGTGGCATCCTGGCCACCCTCTATGCCACGCTGGCGCACGTGGAAGTGGATCTGCAATCGGTTTATGAACAGCGTTACCGGGATGAACCCTGCGTGGATGTCCTGCCTGCCGGAAGTCAGCCGGAGACGCGCAGCGTGCGTGGCACCAATCTCTGCCGGTTGGCGGTGCATCGCCCCGGCGGTGCCGACACCGCTGTGGTCGTCTCGGTAATCGACAATCTCGTGAAGGGGGCTTCGGGACAGGCCATCCAGAACATGAACCTGATGTTTGGCTTGCCCGAGACGCGCGGGCTCGAGGCCATTGCCGTGTTGCCCTGATCCATGGTGCGCTGGCGCAAGGGGTTGCCGGATCTTTCCACGGGATATCACGTGGAGTATCGCAATCCCTGGCTGCGTACTGTGGTCAGGTTGGTGTTGGTTTTGCTGGTGCTGGGGGCCGGGTGGCAGTTGTATCACCTGGGGTATGCTCTGGGAGGGGGCGATTACGGCAGCGCCAAGACGGAGTTGCGTGATTTGCGTGAACGGGTGGCCGTGCTGGGCCGTGAAAACCGCCAGTTGCGACAGGACAACGCCCTGCTACAGCGCGAATTGACCGTGGAACGGGAAGTGTCCAATCGGGTGCGGCTGGACATCCAGGGACTGGAACGGCGCATCCATGAATTGACCGAAGAGGTGGATTTCTACCGCAATATCGTTTCTCCTGACGAACTTGAGCGTGGCCTGCACATTCATAAGGTGCAGTTGACCCCGGCCGATGTGCCGGGGGCGTACCGGTACCAGTTGGTGCTGACGCAGGTTCAGGGCAATCGATCCCTCGAGGGCAGGGTGAACCTGCAACTGGAGGGGCGGCGAAACGGCGAGTCGATCCAGCTTGAGCATGGCGATCTCGTGCCCGGCGAGGCAGATGGCCGGCCGTTTTCATTCCGTTACTTTCAGGTGGTCAGCGGTCGCCTGCATCTGCCCGGCGATGTGATCCCCGAGGCCTTGATGGTCAGTGTGGAACCGGAGGGCTCGCATGCCCGGTCGGTGCAACAGCGCGAGACCTGGTCATCGCTGTTTAACGAAGGAGACTCTTGAATGTTGTCTCGACGCAAGAAGAAAATGAAGGTGGCCCGGGTGGATACCATCCTGGGTCGCAACAGTGTCATCGAGGGGGATCTCCGCTTTTCCGGTGGCATGCACCTTGAGGGCACCATCCATGGCAATATCAGCGCCGATGACCAGGATGAGGATGCCCTGCTGGTGATCAACGAGGGCGCAGTCATCAAGGGCGACGTCAAGGTGCCTCGGGTGGTCATCAGTGGTTCGGTCGAGGGGGATGTGCACGCCAATGCGCGTGTTGAACTCTCTTCCGGTGCCCAGGTCACGGGCAATGTGTATTACACGCTCATCGAGATGGCCATGGGAGCCGAGGTCAATGGTAATCTGGTGCACCAGAGCAAGGAGGCCCTGAGGCTGGAGCATCTTAAAGTGCCCGGTGAATCCCACGGCACCGAACCGCCATCTCGGGAAGGCGGGGCAGAAAAGCCTGTGTCGGGGGTTTCCTCCGGGAGCGCGCATTCTTGACCGTTTCTCTGGGCGAATGCTAGCGTACCACCAAGGCCCGGTTCGGGCACATCAACCGCGATTACGGAGAGGCAGATTCATGACTGCAACCGAAACCACCAACGACACCATGCCCAGCCCGCTGAATTTCACCGATTCGGCTGCCGCCAAGGTGAAGGCCCTGATTGACGAGGAGAACAATCCCTCATTGAAGTTGCGCGTCTTTGTGAGCGGCGGCGGCTGCTCCGGCTTCCAGTATGGCTTCACCTTTGATGAAGACGTCAACGACGGTGATACCTCCGTCGAGAAGGGGGGCGTCACCCTGCTGATCGATCCCATGAGCTACCAGTATCTGCTGGGGGCCGAGATTGACTACACGGAAAGCCTGGAAGGCGCCCAGTTCGTCATTCGCAACCCGAACGCCACCACGACCTGCGGGTGTGGTTCTTCCTTCTCCGTTTGAGGTCAGGGCATGGATCCGAGCCGCCTGATGGCCCTGGTGCGTTTTGGCTGGTATCGCCTCATGGCGCTTTTCGGTCATTGCACGGGGCAGTTCAACATCGGTTACATGTATGCCAAGGGTTACGGCGTGCCACAGGACGCGGAAAAGGCCGTGGCCTGGTATCTAAAGGCAGCGGAGCAGGGTGATGTGCATGCCCAGAGCAACCTGGCCCTGATGTATGTAAAGGGGCAGGGGGTCGAGCAGGATGATGGCAAGGCGGTGCACTGGTACCGCCTGGCGGCGGATCAGGGCAGCACCAATGCTCAGTGCAATCTGGCCTTCATGTACCTCCATGGGCGCGGTGTGGCCGAGGACCCGGCTCAGGCAGTCCATTGGTATCGGCTGGCGGCCGATCTGGAAAATCCCTCGGCCCAGTGCAACCTGGGCGTTCTGCATGCCAATGGCAATGGGGTGCGCCAGGATCAGGTTCTGGCCTACATGTGGTCGGAATTGGCAGCAGCTCAGGGGTATGAGCTGGCCCGGGAAAATCGCGACCGGTTTGCCCAGGGCATGACCGCGGCTCAGATTGAGGAGGCGCGTCGCCTCGCCCGCGAATGGGCGCCGGGGACGAGAGCCGATGCCCAACCCGCACCGGTGGCCACTTAAACCACCTCTCCGGGGTGAATGCTGCCGAGCACCACCGCCTTTCGGGCGCCAGTGACCGAAGGCACATTGCCCGGCCGCCCGGCCAGGGTCTCCCGGGCCAGCCAGGCGAAGGCCATGGCTTCGATCCAGTCGGGCGACAACCCAACGGCTTCGGTGGACTCCACGGTGGCGTTCGGCAGTCGTCGGCCGAGGCCCTCCATCACGGCCCGGTTGTGAACGCCTCCCCCGCACACCAGCACCCGTTGCGCACTGGAAGCGTGACGGATGATGGCGTCACTGGCACTTGCCACCGTCAATTCCGCCAGGGTGCGCTGAACGTTGCGGGCCGGGATGTGCCGGTCGGCCATCTGTAGCTGCTTCTTGATCCACTGAAGATTGAAATACTCCGTGCCAGTGCTCTTCGGTGGCGGTTGCATGAAATACGGATCCCCCAGCATGGATGCCAGCAGAGGGTCGTCCACTTCGCCGCCCGCAGCCCAGTCACCCTGTGCATCCCAGGGTTGACCTCTTTCGTGGCGTATCCACGCATCCATCAAGGCATTGGCCGGGCCGGTATCAAAACCCTGCAGCGGGGCTCCCTCGTCAGCGGGTAGTACCGTGATGTTGGCAATGCCCCCCAGGTTGAGGATGACCCGATCTTCTGTTTTCGAGCGCATCATGGCGCGATGAAACGCGGGCACGAGTGGCGCGCCTTCGCCGCCCGCTGCTATGTCCCGGCGCCGAAAATCCGCCACCACCGTCAGTCCCGTGCGTTCGGCCAGGTGATGGGGGCAGCCGATCTGCAGGGAGAAGGGGGGCTTGCCGCCGGGGCGGTGCCGTACTGTCTGGCCATGGCTGCCAATGGCAACGATGTCGCTGGGATCCAGATGTTCGTCTTCCAGCAGGCACAGCACGGCCTCAGCCAGGACCTCCCCCAGCGTTACATCCAGAGATCCCAGTTCATCCATGCAGGCGGCCTGGCTCGGGTCTGCCAGCCTGCGCAGGCCTTCCGTGACCGTGTGAGGGATGGGGTGCCCATGGCTGGCCACACAATGTGCGCCCGTGTGGTCAAACGCGACCAGTGCGGTATCAATACCGTCCATGCTGGTGCCTGAGATCAGGCCGATGAAGTATTCCGCCATGTGAAGGCTCCCGGTTGTGGTGGTTTCGAGGAAGGGGGCGGCAAGGTGTGCTCGCCTGCGGCATTGGTTATCATGCCGGCGACCTCGGCCCGAGGCCCTCTGCCTCTCACTATATAGGGCCGTATTACCGAAAAAACGAGGAAGCACATGACGCAGGTTGACGAGCAGATCGAGACCCTCAAGCGAGGGTGCCATGAATTGCTACTGGAGAGTGAGCTCACGGAACGATTGAAGATTGGCCGCCCGCTGCGGGTCAAGGCTGGCTTTGATCCCACGGCGCCAGACCTCCACCTGGGTCATACGGTATTGCTGAACAAGCTGCGTCAATTCCAGGACCTGGGGCACGAGACGCTGTTCCTGATCGGCGACTTCACCGGCATGATCGGTGACCCCAGCGGCAAAAACACCACTCGCCCGCCGCTGACCCCGGATGAGGTGGCCGCCAATGCACGCACCTATGAGGACCAGATCTTCAAGGTGCTGGACCCGGAGCGCACCACCATCGTCTTCAACTCCCACTGGATGGGCAGCATGAGCTCTGCCGAGATGATCCAGTTGGCCTCCCGGCATACGGTGGCCCGCATGCTGGAGCGGGATGACTTTCACAAGCGTTACACCGGCGGGCAGCCCATCGCCATTCATGAGTTTCTCTACCCCCTGGTGCAGGGCTACGACTCGGTGCATCTCAAGGCCGATGTGGAACTGGGCGGCACGGATCAGAAGTTCAATCTGCTGGTCGGCCGGGAGCTGCAGAAGCAGTTTGGCCAGCCCCCCCAGGTGGTCATGACCATGCCGATTCTCGAGGGGTTGGATGGGGTGCAGAAGATGTCCAAGTCCCTGGGCAACTATGTGGGCGTGCAGGAGCCCCCCAACGAAATGTTCGGCAAGCTCATGTCCATTTCCGACGACTTGATGTGGCGCTATTTCGAACTGCTGTCGTTCCGCCCCATGTCCGAGGTGGAGGGGTATCGACGTGACATCGAGGCGGGCACCAACCCTCGGGATGTGAAATTCCTGCTCTGTGAGGAACTGGTGACCCGCTTCCATGGTGCCGCTGCCGCCGAGCAGGCCAGGCAGGCCTTCATACAGCGCTTCCAGAAGGGCGCCATGCCCGACGAAATCCCTGAGGTGTCCCTGGCGGCTCCGGCGGATGGATTGCCTGTGGCCAACCTGCTCAAGCAGGCCGGCCTGGTGGGCAGCACCTCCGATGCGCTGCGCATGATCCGCCAGGGCGCGGTGCGCATGGACGGTGAACGCCTGGAAGACACGGCCTTGCGCCTACCCGCCGGCAGCGCGGCGGTCTTCCAGGTCGGCAAGCGCCGTTTTGCCCGGGTGACGCTGACGCCTGAGGGTTAAGGTGAAAGCTGCAAAGGCCCCTTTCTTCCCCCTCACCCCAACCCCTCTCCCCGGCGGGTCGAGGGGCTCATTCTCGCTTGTATCTCCGGCCTGTTGAGGGGGGCATTCTCGCTTGTATCTCCGGCGGGTTGAGGGGCTCATTCTCTCTTCTCTCCCTGGTGGGTTGAGGGCCTCATGCACCCTTCTCCCCCCTGGGGGAGAAGGGCTGGGGATGAGGGGGAGGGGTGTAGGTGTTGTGGGTAGTGTTTTCAAGTCATTGTTTTTGTGTCGTATTTCAAAATAGTTTCAAAAAAGTGA
>NZ_JAJNAO010000026.1:0-21111 GCF_022227625.1 Ectothiorhodospira variabilis
CGGGGATGAGGGGGTGAACGAAGCCCGGACAGTGACCAGTCTCCCTGGTGCCGGGGGGCGGTGCGCGGGTTTCAGCCGCAGGAAGCGGCTGCAAAGCCTACAGGGATGTATTCACGGCGTCCCGCGCACCGCCCCCCGGCACCAGGGAGACGCCACCCCGGCAACCACCCCCGGCACCCGCCAAAAAAAACGCCACGAAGGGATAACCCTCGTGGCGTTTTTCGATCTGGTCGGAGTGAAAGGATTCGAACCTTCGACCCCCGCCTCCCGAAGGCGGTGCTCTACCAGGCTGAGCTACACTCCGATGAACCGTAGGGCCCACCGGCCCGACAGGCTGCGTATTGTGCTACGAAGCATCGCGAAAGTCCAACTCCGCGAAACCCCATCCACCACCCGCCGTAGTCAATATCCCCGACCCACGGAAAACCGCGCCAGCGAAGCCATGGCCTCCCGGTAAGGGCTCTCCGGCAGGACAGACAGGGCCTCAATGGCATTGTCCGCCTCCTGCTCCGCCATGCGACGGGTGTACTCGATGGACCCTGTGGCCTGGATGGCGGCCAACACCCGCTCGGCATAATCACGTCCGCCCTTCTCGATGGCCTCGCGCACCACAGCGGCATCCGCCTCGCTGCCCACACGCATGGCATGGATCAACGGCAGCGTCGGCTTACCCTCGGCCAGATCATCACCCATGTTCTTGCCCATCGCATCACGGTCACCGCTGTAATCCAGCACATCATCAATCAGCTGGAAGGCCGTGCCCAGGTGCATGCCGTAAGCCGCCAGCCCCTGAATCACCGCCTCGGGCTGTTCCGCCAGCACCGGGCCGACGCGCCCGGCCGCATCGAAGAGCTTGGCCGTCTTGGACTGGATCACATGCATGTAGCGCTCTTCGGTGGTGTCCGCGTCATGGCAGTTGAGCAACTGCATCACCTCACCCTCGGCCACCGTGCTGGTGGTGTGGGAAACGATCTCCATGATGCGCATGTTGCCGATCTCCACCATCATCTCGAAGGAGCGGGAGTAGAGGAAATCGCCCACCAGCACACTGGCCTCGTTGCCGAAGCGCGCATTCGCGGTCTCCCGGCCTCGGCGCATCTCCGAGGCGTCCACCACGTCATCGTGCAACAGGGTGGCCGTGTGGATGAACTCGATGACCGCAGCCAGTTCGATGTGCTGCGTACCCCGATAGCCACACGCCCCGGAGGACAGCAGCACCAGCATGGGACGCAAGCGCTTGCCGCCACTACTGATAATGTAATGGCCCAGCTGGTTGATGAGCACCACGGGGGATTGCAGACGCCGACATATGCAGTCGTCCACCGCCTTCATATCGTCGGCGATCAGGTCGCGAATCTGGTTAAGGTCCATGGACGGAATTTGATCACTAAGGGAAGGAGCCTCGGGCATGCTAGGAACGGAGTGGTTAAGTGTCAAGGCGTATCCCTGAGTTTGCGTGTGTTTCTATTTGACCACCGCTTGCGGCGCAGGTAAACTTCCGCGTCTTTGGATTGAAGACCTTTTCGGAGAACATCAAAGATGTACGCGGTTATCGCTACCGGTGGCAAGCAGTACCGGGTTGCCCAGGGTGAAAAACTCCGGGTCGAGAAGCTCGACGCGGAGGAAGGCGCCTCTGTGGAATTCGACAACGTCCTGCTGGTCGGCAGCGGCGAAGACATCAAGGTGGGTGCACCCTACGTGGAAGGCGGCAAAGTGACCGCGACCATCAAGGCCCACGGGCGCGGCGAAAAGGTGGAGATCATCAAGTTCCGCCGTCGCAAGCACTCCCGCAAGCAGATGGGGCACCGCCAGCACTACACCGAGCTGGAAATCACTTCCATCGCCGGTTGATAGGCAAGAGGTAAGATCAGATGGCACATAAGAAGGCAGGCGGCAGTACCCGTAACGGCCGCGACTCAGAAAGCAAACGTCTTGGTGTGAAGCGCTTCGGCGGCCAGGCCGTGATCGCCGGCAACATCATCGTTCGTCAGCGTGGCACCCAGTTCCACCCCGGCCTCAACGTGGGCTGCGGCAAGGATCACACCCTGTTCGCCAAGGCGGACGGCAAGGTGGTGTTCGAGACCAAAGGTCCCAAGGGCCGCAAGTACGTGAGCGTACTCGCCGCCTGATTGCCGGCCACAAGCGGCAGCAAGGACTCCAAAGCCCCGGCCTTCCGGGGCTTTTTTAATGCCCCTACCTCCCGCGCCCAACCACAGGAGAGGGTGTCGCTTTGCCCCCGGGCGACGTATCCTGACAGGGCAACCACCACCCCGGAACAAGAAGCCAGCCCATGAAATTCGTTGATGAAGCCACCATCAAGGTCAAGGCCGGCGACGGCGGCAACGGCTGCGTGAGCTTTCGCCGGGAGAAATACGTCCCCTTTGGCGGCCCGGACGGGGGCGACGGGGGCGACGGGGGTTCCGTCTACCTGGTGGCCACCCACGACCTGAACACCCTGGCGGACTTTCGCTTCCAGCGGCACTTCGAGGCCGGGCGCGGTGAGAATGGCCGTGGCCGCAACATGACCGGCCATGCTGGCGAGGACCTGGAAGTGGAGGTGCCGGTGGGCACCCTGGCCTTCGACGCCCAGACCGGTGAATTGATCGGCGACCTGGTGAACCATGGCCAGAAACTGCTGGTGGCCCAGGGCGGCTTCCACGGCCTGGGCAACACCCGCTACAAGAGCTCGGTGAACCGGGCCCCGCGGCAGTCCAAGCCGGGCACGCCCGGGGAGCTGCGTCAACTGCGCCTGGAACTGAAGGTCCTGGCCGATGTGGGCCTGCTGGGACTGCCCAACGCCGGCAAGTCCACGCTCATCTCCAAAGTCTCCGGCGCCCGCCCCAAGGTTGCTGATTATCCCTTCACCACCCTGCACCCCAATCTGGGCGTGGTTCGCGTGGGGCCGCTACAGAGTTTCGTGATGGCCGACATCCCCGGGCTCATCGAAGGCGCGGCGGAGGGCGCGGGACTGGGCATACAGTTCCTCAAGCACCTGGCCCGCAACCGCCTGCTGCTGCACCTGGTGGACATCGAACCACCCGATCCTGAGCAGGCGCCTGAGCAGGCGGTTCGTGTGATCGAGCAGGAAATGGCCCAGTTCGACCCGCAATTGCTGGAACGCCCTCGCTGGCTGGTGATCAACAAGGTGGACCTGATCCCGTCGGATGAGCGCGAAGCGCGCTGCCAGGCCGTGATCGAGGCCCTTGACTGGAAGGGACCGGTCTTTCACATCTCCGCCTTCACCGGCGAGGGCACGGACACCCTTACACAACAGGTCATGAGATACCTGGAAGAGCATGACAGCGACACGTGAAGCACTGGGCAAGTCCCGCCGCTGGGTCGTCAAGATCGGCTCGGCACTGATCACCAACGACGGCCAGGGCCTGGACATGCAGGCTCTGGCCGGCTGGGCTGACCAACTGGCCAGGCTCAGCCGTACCGGCCACGAGATCATCCTGGTGTCCTCCGGGGCCGTGGCCGAGGGCATGACGCGCCTGGGATGGAGTGAGCGACCCTCGGCCCTCTATGAGTTGCAGGCAGCGGCTGCCGTGGGGCAGATGGGCCTGGTACAGGCCTATGAGAGCCATTTTCAGAAACACGGTCTGCATGCTGCTCAGGTGCTGCTCACCCATGATGATCTGGCCGATCGGCGTCGTTATCTCAATGCCCGCAGCACCCTGCGCACCCTGCTTCGCATGCATGCCATCCCGGTGGTGAACGAGAACGATACCGTCGCCACCGAGGAGATCCGCTTTGGTGACAACGACACCCTGGCGGCGCTGGTCTGCAATCTGGTGGAGGCGTCGCTGCTGGTGATCCTCACCGATCAAAAGGGCCTGTATGACCGCGATCCGCGCACCTTTCAGGATGCGCGCCTGGTGTCGGAGGGTCTGGCCTCGGATCCGAGCCTGCTGCGCCTGGTGGCGCCCACCTTCGGTCGACTGGGCAGCGGGGGCATGGCCACCAAGCTCACGGCCGCGGCCCGCGCGGCCCGCTCCGGCACCCACACCCTGATCGCCTCGGGCCGCACCTCCGGCGTGCTGGAGCGCATCGCTGCCGGTGAGGATCTGGGCACTTTGCTGCGCCCCGATCGGGAGCCTCTGGCAGCGCGCAAGCAGTGGATCGCCGGGCAGCTGGTCTCCCGGGGGGAGTTGCTGCTGGATGCGGGCGCTGCACGGGTGATCAAGGAGGCGGGCCGCAGCCTGCTGCCGGTGGGGGTCACCCATGTGAAGGGGCGTTTCTCCCGGGGCGAGGTGGTCACCTGCCTGGACCCGGATGGCCGCCCGGTGGCCCGCGGGCTGGTGAATTACGCCGCCGATGAGGCGCGCCGGATCATGGGTCGGCGGGGTGACGAGATCGAATCCATCCTGGGGTATGTGGATGAGCCGGAGCTCATGCATCGGGATAATCTGGTGGTGTTGTAGGGTGCGATGGCGCTCCATCTTCGGGACAGGCTGCGGGGGTAGCGGCCCTGTCGGGTGCTGACAGGCTGCGGGGGTAGCGGCCCTGCCGGCTGCCGGAGGTCTGTTGGCGGGACGCCGTGAATACATCCATGTAGGCTCTGCAGCCGCTTCCTGCGGCTGAAGCCCGCCAACAGACCTCCGGCAGCCGGCAGGGCCTTGATGCAGGGCAGGGACTCCGAGCTTGATTTGACAGAGGCAATGCTCAGCGACAGACACCCCCTTCTCCCCCTCGGGGGAGAAGGGCTGGGGATGAGGGGGTGAAGCAGGCACTGCGCCAATCCTCACCCCTCACCCCAACCCCTCTCCCCGCAGGGGAGAGGGGCTTGGAGCGTCTCTTTCATCATCGGAGGTGCCCCAACACCGTGATGCATGAGCACCAGGCCGGGACTATTCGATCTTGATGTAGGCAAACCCCTTGGTGTTCTGCAGTTCGGCCAGGCGCACCACGCCTGAGGGCACCATGGACACCCCGTCGTAGAGCCCATCTTCCGGCAAATCAAGGGCCGAGCGGGTGATGTCGCAGAGCTCCACCTTCACGCCATGCACGGACATCAGGGAACTGAGTCGACCGCGCAGATTGTCACGTTCGGCGGCCAGGGTGTCGTCCTCGGCGAAGGGGGAGCCTTCCAGGGGGTCGTCGGTCAGGAAACGGATGCCGTGGGAGACGGCGACGATGCGGATGTCGTGATCCATCAGTTCATTCTCGTAGTGCACCGCCATGTTGTTGATGCTGGTGAGCATGGCGCTGAACCGGCGGGGATCAGAGAAATCTGCGTGGTAGACCACGCGGGCGGCGGGGTCCGCAGCGGCAGCCGTGGACGGCACCACCAGGAAGGCCAGGCTGATGAGAAGCCAGGCCATGGCCAGGCCCTGCCAGCGTTTCAGTCCCGAAGCCGCGGTTCGGCCTTCGTGAGCGCTCATCCCGGTCGGACAGGATTGTGTCATGACGTATCCTCCATTGGTGTTCCCCATCGCCTCCTCTGGCGGCGGGTGCAGCCAAGAGTGGCAGCCGCATTGCGGCGGATCAATCTGCAGCGCAGCAAGTTCATGAAAGATGCGGGCATCAGGGGAATTGACATTCCCCCCGCTTCCATGCAAGATTGCCGGCTTTTCCGGAACTGACCCGAATTTTCAGGAGATTACCTTGGCCAACATCGCCTCAGCTCGCAAGCGTGCCCGCCAGAGCGAAAAGAATCGCCAGCACAACATGGCCGCGCGTTCGCGCTTTCGCACTGCCATCAAGAAGGTGCTGAAGGCTGTGAAAGCGGGTGACAAGGACACCGCCACCAGCGCCTACCAGGCCGCTGTGCCGGTCATCGACAAGTCCGTTTCCAAGGGTGTCCTGCACCGCAACAAGGCAGCGCGTCACAAGAGCCGCCTGAACGCACGGGTGCGGGCGCTGTAATCGACCTGACTCTCTTCTCCCCCCCCAGGGGGGAGAAGGCCCTCACCCAACCCCTCTCCCCGGGGGAGAGGGGCTTTCTGGTTCATCTGTGATGATGTGCCTGTGAACCCGGTCACCCCGGGTTTTTTTTGTGCCCGGCAAACCGCGAGCTCGCTTCAACCCATGAGCCGACTGCTCAAGTCCACCGCTGTTGTCAGCGCCATGACCCTGGTGTCGCGGCTGTTCGGCTATCTGCGGGATATGGTACTGGCGGTGAGCTTCGGCGCCAGCGGGGCCACCGACGCCTTCTTCGTCGCCTTTCGCATCCCCAACTTCCTGCGCCGGCTGTTTGCCGAGGGGGCCTTCTCCCAGGCCTTCGTGCCGGTGTTTGCGGAGTTTCGTGAGCAGCGCGGCCACAAGGCACTGAAGGATCTGGTGGACCATGTGAGCGGCGCCCTCACCCTGGTGCTGTTCCTCACCACCCTGCTGGGGGTGTTGGCTGCCCCCCTCTTGATCAGCGTGTTTGCCCCCGGATTTCACGGGGAGGATGGCCGTCACGCCCTGGCCACCGACATGCTGCGCATCACCTTCCCCTATCTGCTGTTCATCTCGCTCACGGCCATGGCCGGGGGCATTCTCAACAGCCTGGGGCGGTTCGCGGTGCCGGCCTTCACGCCGGTATTCCTGAATCTGTCCCTCATCGCCGCCGCCGTATGGGGGGCGCCGCACTTCAACGAGCCGGTGGTGGCCCTGGCCTGGGGCGTGTTCCTGGCCGGTATCGTTCAACTGGCCTTCCAGGTACCCTTCCTGGTGCGCCATGGCCTGATGCCGCGCCCCCGGCTGCGCCGGGCCCACGAGGGCGTGAAACGCATCGCCAAGCTCATGCTCCCGGCCATCTTCGGCACCTCGGTGGTGCAGATCAATCTGCTGGTGGACACCCTGATCGCCTCGTTCCTGGCCGCAGGCTCCATCACCTGGCTGTATTTCTCCGACCGCTTCGTGGAACTGCCCCTGGCCCTGTTCGGCATCGCCATCGGCACGGTGATCCTGCCGCGCCTCTCCGGGGAATACGCCCGCAAGGACCCGCAGGCATTCAGCAAGACCCTGGACTGGGCCCTGCGCCTCTCCCTGCTGATCGCCCTGCCCTCGGCCCTGGGTCTGATCCTGCTGGCCGCCCCCATCCTCGCGGCACTCATTCAGTATCAGGAGTTCCTGGAGAGCGACACCCGCATGGCCGCCTTGTCGCTGATGGCCTATGCCATCGGTCTGCCCGCCTTCATTCTGATCAAGATCCTGGCGCCGGGGTATTTCTCCCGCCAGGACACCAAGACCCCGGTGAAGGTGGCGGTGATCGCCATGCTGGCCAATATGGCGCTGAACCTGGCCATTGTGGTGCCCTGGGTGTGGATGGGCTGGCCCGGGCCGCATGCCGGCCTGGCCCTGGCCACGTCGCTGTCGGCCTACCTGAATGCCGGGCTGCTCTATCGCGGGCTGCGCCGCGATGGCATCCTGGTGATTCTGCCAGGCTGGCTGGGACTGTGGTGGCGCATGCTGCTGGCAGCCGGCCTGCTCACCCTGCTGTTGCTGCTACTGACTCCGGAACTGAGCCAGTGGAGTGAGTGGCCGGCGCTGACCCGGGTGAGCGCCTTGCTGGGCCTGATCGCCCTGGGCGGCGGAGCCTATGGCTTGGCACTGCTGGCCACGGGCGTGCGACCGCGGACATTCCTGCTGAGGTGACCCGCCGGGACGTCTGTGACCCTGTAAACGTTCCACCCCCCCACGTATAATCGAGGCTTTTGCGGCCAATCCCATGGAACTGATTCGCGGTGCCCACAACCTGAGGCCCCGACACCGGGGCTCGGTGGTCACCATCGGCAACTTCGACGGTGTGCACCTGGGGCACCAGGCGGTGCTCGGACAACTGGCCGAAAAAGGGGCCGAACTGGGCCTGCCCACGGTGGCGGTCACCTTCGAGCCCCTGCCACGGGAATACTTCATGGGCGAGCGCTCGCCAGCCCGGCTGCAGCGCTTCCGGGACAAGCTCCTGGCCATGCGCCGTTTTTCCGTTAACCGGCTGCTGTGCCTGAACTTCAACCCGGCCCTGGCAGGGATGAGTGCCCAGGACTTCATCCGGGAACTGCTGGTGGAGCGCCTGGGTGTGCGTCACCTGGTGGTGGGTGATGACTTCCGCTTCGGCAAGGGCCGCGCAGGCAACTTCGAAACCCTGCGCGAGGCGGGACGGGTGCATGGTTTCGATGTGGCGCACATGCACACCTTTCACATCGATGGGGCCCGGGTGAGCAGTACCCGCATCCGCGGCGCCCTGGCCGAAGGCCGCATGGATGAGGCCGAAAAACTCCTGGGCCGCCCCTATCGCATCAATGGGCGCGTGGCCCATGGCGACAAAAAGGGCCACCTGCTGGGCTTCCCCACCGCCAACCTGCGTCTGGGCCCCTGCCCCATGGCGGTGCGCGGCGTGTTTGCCGTGGAGGTGTTCGGCCTGCCCGGCGAACCGGTGCAAGGCGTGGCCAATGCCGGCACCCGGCCCACGGTGGGGGGCGTCCAGAACCGCCTGGAGGTGCATCTGTTCGATGTGGATGCCGACCTCTACGGAAAACACCTGCATGTGGACCTGCTCCACCGCCTGCGGGATGAAAAACGCTTCGCCTCCCTGGATGAGCTGCGCGCGCAGATCACCCGGGACGCTGACCATGCCCGTGCATTCTTTCAGGTGCGGCCCGACGACGCCCGTTCGCCGGACTGAATCGAGGATTTCCAGCTTGACCGACTATAAAGACACCCTGAACCTGCCCAAGACCGACTTCCCCATGCGCGGCAACCTGGCCAAGCGCGAGCCGGACATGCTGGCCACCTGGGAAAAAGAAGGACTGTACCAGCAGATCCGCCAGGCCAGCGCTGGTCGACCCCGCTTCGTGCTGGCCGACGGCCCACCCTATGCCAATGGGGACATTCACATCGGCCATGCGGTGAACAAGATCCTCAAGGATGTCATCGTCAAAAGCCGCACCCTGGCGGGCTACGACGCCCCCTATGTGCCCGGCTGGGATTGCCATGGCCTGCCCATCGAACTGCAGGTGGAGCGCAGCCAGGGCAAGGCCGGCAAGGGGACGGATGCCCGCGCCTTCCGTGAAGCCTGTCGCCACTTTGCCCAGGATCAGGTGAACCGCCAGCGCGATGACTTCAAGCGCCTGGGCGTACTGGGCGACTGGGAGAACCCCTACCTGACCATGGACTACGCCGTGGAAGCGGACATCATGCGCGCCCTGGGCCGCATCATCGACCGTGGCCACGTCATCCAGGGCAACAAGCCCGTGCACTGGTGCGTGGACTGCGGTTCCGCCCTGGCCGAAGCCGAGGTGGAATACGAAGACAAGACCTCCCCGGCCATCGACGTGCGCTTCCGTGCCCTGGACGACGAGGATCTGCTCAGACGCATGCATGGGGAGAGTGATGCCGGCAGCGGCCCCATCAGCGTGGTCATCTGGACCACCACCCCCTGGACCCTGCCCGCCAACCAGGCCGTGGCCCTGAACGGGGAACTGGAGTACGCCCTGGTGGCCGTGAATGACGAGCGCCTGCTGGTGGCCGCCGACCTGGTGGACAACCTCGTGCAACGCTACGGACTGGAAGGCCACCACATCATCTGTCGCGCTCAGGGCGCGGCCCTGGAAGGCCTGCTGCTGCAGCACCCCTTCTACGACCGCCAGGTACCCGTGATCCTGGGCGAGCACGTGAACCTGGAAGCCGGCACCGGCGCCGTGCACACCGCCCCGGGCCATGGTCAGGACGACTACATCGTCGGTCGCCGTTATGACCTGTCCGTGGACAATCCGGTAGGAGGCGATGGCCGCTTCCTGCCCTCCACGGAGCTGTTCGCCGGGCTGAGCGTGACCGAGGCCAACGGCCGCATCCTGGAAGTGCTCAAGGAGCGGGGGGCGCTGGTGCACATGGAGAAACTGCGCCACAGCTATCCCCATTGCTGGCGCCACAAGACCCCCATCATCTTCCGGGCCACCTCTCAGTGGTTCATCAGCATGGACAAGGCGGAACTGCGCGACGGCGCACTCAAGGCCATCGAGCAGGTGCAATGGGTGCCCGACTGGGGGCGCGCCCGCATCGAAGGCATGGTGAGCAACCGCCCGGACTGGTGCATCTCCCGGCAACGCAACTGGGGCGTGCCCATTCCCTTGTTCATCCACAAGGAAACCGGCGCACTGCACCCAGACACCCAGAACCTGATCGAGGTCGTGGCCAAAAAGGTGGAGAAGGAAGGCATCGAGGCCTGGTTCTCGCTGGACCCGCAGGAACTCCTGGGTGACGACGCCGAACGATTTGAAAAACTCAGCGACACCCTGGACGTATGGTTCGACTCCGGCGTGACCCACGCCACCGTGACCGAGCGTCGCCCGGGCCTGGGGCTGCCGGCCGATCTGTACCTGGAGGGCTCCGACCAGCACCGGGGCTGGTTCCAGTCGTCCCTGCTCACCTCCGTGGCCATGCGCGGCGTCGCGCCCTACAAGGCGGTGCTCACCCACGGCTTCACGGTGGATGCCCAGGGCCAGAAGATGTCCAAGTCCAAGGGCAACGTGGTGGCCCCGCAGAAAGTCATGGATACCCTGGGCGCCGACATCCTGCGCCTATGGGTGGCAGCCACCGACTTCAGCGGCGAGATGGCCGTCTCCGACGAGATCCTCAAGCGCACCGCCGATGCCTATCGACGCATGCGCAATACCGCCCGCTTCCTGCTGGCCAACCTGAACGGCTTCGATCCGGCCACGGACCTGCTACCCGCCGAGCGCATGCTGCCCCTGGACCGTTGGGCCGTGGACCAGGCCCTGCAGGTGCAGCAGCATGTGATCCGCGCCTACGAGCACTACCAGTTCCACCAGATCTACCAGCGGGTGCATAACTTCTGCTCGGTGGAGATGGGCAGTTTCTACCTGGACGTGATCAAGGACCGTCAGTACACCACCCAGGCGGACAGCCGTGCGCGCCGCTCGGCGCAGACGGCCATGTACCACATCATCGAGGCCATGACACGCTGGTTGACGCCCATCCTCTCCTTCACGGGCGAGGAAATCTGGCAGCAGATCCCCGGCGAGCGCAACGCCTCGGTGCTGCTCAACACCTGGTACGATGGACTCTTCCCCCTGCAGGACGATGCGCCGCTGGGCGTGGAGGACTGGCGCCGGGTGCTGGAGGTCCGTCAGTGCGTGAGCCGTGAACTGGAGAAGCTGCGCAACGAAGGCGGCATCGGCGCCTCCCTGGATGCCGAGGTGGACCTGTATTGCGATGCCGGCCTGCAGGAGATCCTCAGTCGCCTGGGGGATGAATTGCGGTTCGTGCTGATCACCTCTTACGCCCGGGTACATGCCCTGGGTCAGGCACCGGCCACGGCCGCGGCCTCCGCCCTGCCGGATGGCACCGCCCTGGCCATCCGCGCGCTGCGCTGCGAACATGCCAAGTGCCCGCGCTGCTGGCACCATCGGGAAGATGTCGGGGCCAGCACCGAGCATCCGGAGTTGTGCGGGCGCTGCGTGGAGAACGTGGCGGGCGAGGGGGAGCAACGGGCATTTGCCTGAGCGGGCCGCCGTCCATCACCACAACCTCAGCAACAAGGGATCCCAACAACATGCTCAAATGGCTATGGCTCTCCTTCGGAGTGATCGTCCTGGATCAGATCACCAAACGCATTGCCGAGTACCAGTTGGTGCAATTCGCCCCCATGGAGATCCTGCCCTTCCTGAACTTCGCCCTGGTGTACAACCAGGGCGCCGCCTTCAGCTTTCTCAGTGACGCCGGCGGCTGGCAACGCTGGTTCTTCACCGCCCTGGCGCTGCTGGTGAGCGCCATCATTATCTGGTGGCTGTACCGCCTCAAGCGGGGCGAGACGGGCACGGCCATCAGCCTGGCGCTGATCCTGGGGGGCGCCATCGGCAATGTCATCGACCGGATCCTGCACGGGCACGTGATCGACTTCATCGACGTCCACTATGCCGGCTACCACTGGCCCACCTTCAACATCGCCGACAGCGCCATCACCATAGGCGCCGTGATCCTCATCGCCACCAGCCTGATGCCCGCACGTCCAGGGACGCAGGGCACATGATCTCGCCCGGCAGCCGGGTGCGCATGCACTACACCATCACCCTGGAAAACGGCCAGGTGGCCGACAGCACGCGGGAAGATGGGGGCGAGCCGGTGGAATTCACCGTGGGCGAGGGAGAACTGCATGGGGCCCTGGAGGGGCTGGTCACCGAACTGTCAGAGGGGGAATCCCGCACCACCACCCTGCCCCCTGAACGGGCCTTCGGCTTCGCCACCGCCCAGGCGGTGCAGACCATGGAGCGCAGCGACTTCCCCGAGGACATGCCCCTGGAGCCAGGCCTGCTGGTGGGGTTCGACACACCCAAGGGGGAGCAGATCCCGGGGCTGATCCGGGAGATCGAAGGGGACAGGATCACGGTGGATTTCAATCACCCGCTGGCGGGGCATGAGATCACCGTGGAAATTGAAGTTCTGTCAGTGAAAAAGCCAAACTGAAGCAAGCATCTAGTTCCGACCGCCGCATCCGAAGAAATGGCAGAAGTCTTCATGCAACTGCCGCAGGCGTGCAGGCGTCAGGTAGCCGTATTTTTTGACGATCACATCCTTGGAGATCACGAAGGTCTTCCTCACCATGACCTTCGATCGCTTCGGAAGTGTTCCCGCTGCCAGGTCGGACGGCTCGAGAATATGCTCGTCAGCATGCAGCCTGGATGTCTGGCTACTGACCGGGATACCGACAAAGTCCTTGAAGGGGAGATTATCCTTGAACACGACGACGGGCCTGCGTTTACGGGTCTTCAGATCCGAGAAATAGAATTCGCACAACACCAGGTCACCCGGCGCTATTTCCATATCTCATCCTCGCCAGGTGCCAGCCATTCCTCAATGATACCGGCCGAATGTTCTGAAAAGGCCTGGACGTCAGAGTCACCCACCGGTTCCTCAACCAGTACAACGACACGGACGTGAACATTATTCAGGCGTTCGTACCCTTCAGGGATCTTCACAACCCCTTCACGGACATCCGCCTCAAACTCGATTGCATACATGCGGCACCTGCAAGAGAAGGGATCCGGGCACTGATCATAGCAAATATACTCGTCACCTCGGCCAAACACCCCCGTATCAAAGAGACCCGCTGTCCTATTCCCCCAGTGCTGGCATGCCCATTCGGCACCCTGGCTCGGTTGTTGTAGGATGCGGGGTTACCAGTCACCCTCAGGCCAGATAAACATGCACATCCTCCTCGCCAACCCCCGTGGATTCTGCGCCGGTGTCGACCGGGCCATCGAGATCGTGGAACGGGCCCTGGACCTGTTCGGCCAGCCCATCTATGTGCGCCACGAGGTGGTGCATAACCGCTACGTGGTGAACGAACTCAGGGAAAAGGGCGCCGTCTTCGTGGAGGAACTGGATCAGGTGCCCGATGGCGCCACCGTGATCTTCAGTGCCCACGGCGTACCCCGCAGTGTGCGGCACGAAGCCGACAAGCGCGGCCTGCGGGTCTTCGACGCTACCTGCCCGCTGGTCACCAAGGTGCACATGGAAGTGGCCCGTCATGCCGCCCGGGGTGAGGAAGTCATCCTCATCGGTCACGCCGGCCACCCGGAAGTGGACGGCACCCTGGGGCAGTATGATCGCAGCCAGGGCGGCGAGATTTACCTGGTGGAAAACATCCAGCAGGCTCAGGAACTGGCCGTGAAGGACCCGGACCACCTGGCCTACGTGACTCAGACCACCCTTTCCATGGATGACACCCAGGGCATCTTCCAGGTGCTGCGGGAGCGCTTCCCCAACATCCAGGGGCAACGCCGTGACGACATCTGCTATGCCACCCAGAACCGCCAGGACGCCATCAAGTCCCTGGCCGGGCAGTGCGACCTGATCCTGGTGGTAGGCTCCCCCAACAGTTCCAACTCCAACCGTCTACGGGAGATCGCCGAGAAGATGGGCATCCAGGCCTATCTCATCGATGGCGCCGAGGACATCGACCCGCGCTGGCTGGAGGGCCGTCAGCGCATCGGCATCACCGCCGGCGCCTCAGCCCCGGAACTGCTGGTGCAGCAGGTGGTGGAGCACATCAAGCCCCTGGGCGTGGAGACCTGCGTGGAACATGAAGGCCGCAGTGAAAAGGTGACCTTCTCCCTGCCCAAGGAACTCAGGCCGTAGGACAAGAAAGGGGACGACAAAAAGGGGACAGACACCTTTTCCGGAGGAAAAGGTGTCTGTCCCCTTTTTGATCCCTTTTCAGGAGTCGCCGGGTCTGCCGGCGCCGAGGAGGAGGGCCAGCGTGATGAGTGGTGCGTAGGCCAGGGCCAGGCCGGCCATGGGGGGGATTGCCCCCAGCGCCACGGCGGCTGCCCAGGGGGTTAGCCAGAACAGGTTGATGGTGGCCGCGCCGAGGGTGACGGGTATGTGGGAGTCCAGGTGGCGGGCGGCGCGCTGATAGGCGTGTCGTCGGTGGGCCTGGTGTACCGGCTCGCCGCGAAGCAGGCGCCGCAACAGCGTGAGTGTGGCATCCACCACGAACACGCCCAGCAGGATCAGCCAGGCCCAGAACAGCGCCGGATCCAGCCACCCCGCGTACAGGGACAGCACACCCAGGGTCATGCCCAAAAAACCGCTGCCCCCATCCCCCATGAAGATGCGTGCCCGCGGAAAATTCCAGGGCAGGAACCCGGCCACCGCCGCCGCCAGTAACAACGGCCCCCAGGCTGCCTCCATGCCCACTGCCAGGGCACCCAGCAGCGCGGCGCTCAGGCAGACCGTCAGCGCCTGGATACCCGCCAGCCCATCGATACCATCCATGAAATTGTAGAGATTGAGCAGCCAGACCAGGTAAAGCACCCCAAGGCCCAGGCCAAACACCCCCGGATCCACTCCAGTCAGCCATGGGATCACCGGCGGCAAGCCCCCAAGCCAGAACAGTGCCCATATCGCTGCCAGTCCATGCACCCCGAGGCGGGTGCGCACCGACACATGTCCGCGATCGTCCATCCAGCCGATGCCCGCGACCGCCAGCGAGGCCCCCAGCAGGGCCGCATAGACTGATGGGGCCAGCCCCCCCGACCCGGCAAGCACCGTCCAGGCCACCGCCGCCGTGACAACGATGGCCATACCGCCGCCCCGAGGCGTGGGACGCTGATGGGAACTGCGTGCATTGGGCACGTCGAGCAGACCATGGCGCAAGGCGTGGTGTCGCAGGCCCGCCGTTGCCAGGGCCGAGCACATCATCAGCACCAGCCATCCCAGCACCCCCACACCCGTCATGGCCGGCCCATCCGACCACGGGCGCTCACGGTGGCCTCCAGGGCGGTGGCCATGGACACCACCGGATGCCAGCCCAGCCTCTCCCGGGTCGCGGAGATATCCACCTGAAGATTTTCCAGCAGGCGCGCTGCCTGATCGGCGCGGCCAAACAGGCGGGCCGCCCCGGACAACATTCCTACGGGAACCGGCCACAACCGGGCAGGCACACCCGCCGCACGGGCGATGCGCCGCACCAGCTCTGGTGTGGACACATCTTCACCGTCGGAGACCAGGAACGTACCGCCTGGCGCCGCGGGATGATCGATGCATCGCAGGATCAGATCCACCAGGTTATCCAGCGCCACCAGCGAACGCCGGTTGTCCACCCGGGCCAGGGGCAAGGGTCGGCCACGCTCAACCCAGCGCACCAGTCGCTGGAAGTTGGCGCCCACCCCGGGGCCGTAGACCAGCGGCGGGCGGATCACCACCACCTCCAGGTCCGTACGGGCCGCCACGTCGGCCAGGGCTCGCTCCGCGCGCCACTTGGAACGACCGTAAGGGTCGTCGGGCATGGGTAGGGAAGGCGCGGGATCCGCCCGGGCCGGCGCATCCACCGGCGTGGATTCCCCATGCACCTTCACCGAGCTGAGATACACCAGCCGCCTCACCCCCAGGCGGGCAGCCTCGGCCGCCAACCGGGCAGAACCGTCGGCGTTCACCCGATCAAGGGCCGCCCAGGCCTCCCCCTCAGCATTTCGGGACACCGGCACATGCACCCGGGCCGCGGCGTGCACCACGGTGTCCACCCCACACAGCGCAGCCTCCCAACGGGTTTGCGGGCCAATATCCTCGATCAGGGTGACGGGCACCCCGGCCACACTCATCCCCGAGCGAGCCAGCGGGCGCACGGGTCGCCCGCGTTCGGCCAGCGCCGCCACCAGCGCGGCGCCGATCCAGCCGGTGGCGCCGGTCACGGCGATGGAGTGATTAGAATGATCTGACATATCCATGATTCGATGTTCAGGGTCGGATGACCGAGGGGCAGCCCAACATCGTAAACCATGGGGCATGTTTTGCGACCCCGGCCTGAGCAGCTCCCCCATCCTCGGGCCCATGAGCGATAATCGGGGCGAATTGCCGAATGTCTTCAGGCCAGGAGATCAGACGCATGATCCATTCAACCCTCTGCCAGTGCTTTTTCAGCCTGGCCCAGCTGCTGCGCGTGGAATCCGGACAGGCAGCATTCGACATTCCGGTGGGTCGCACCCAGGAAGGATCAGTCATCCGGGAACGCCGGCAAGTCCCCCTCACCCCCACCGGCCGGCAGACCGATATCGAACTGGGCTACGCCTTTTCACCCTCCCCCACCCGGCGCCTGGAGTTCAATGTGCTGCATGTACTGGAGCCGGATCATGTGCGCAATGCACCTGCTGACACGGCGGTGCTGACACGGTACGGGCGGCGGTTCTGAGTCGGTGCCAACTACGCGCTGGGTCAGGCTCGGATCGTCTCCACATCAAACGCCACGATCTGCCGCTGTGCGCTGGAGAATTCCACACCGATCAGGTGAATGGGCTTGCCGGTGGCGCGGTATTTTTCTGCGTAGCCTCTGGCCTTGATCTGTTCCAGGGCCTTGCCGTCGGGCAGTTGCTCCACCACCTTGAACTCGAAAAGGTAAATGTGCCCGGCAAAGTCCACCGTCATGTCCACCTTGCCATGGTGGCTGGAGTCTTCCACCGTGACCTGCCCCCCCAGGGCCGCAAAGTGACTGTAAAACACACTGGCATAGTGCCCTTCGTATTGGACGATGGGGTTGTTGCGGTACCAGTCGTGAGGCAGGCCCGCATAGAGGGCCTTGAGGTGGTTTTCCAGCCCGGCCAGGTCATGGTTGCGCAGGTGGGTAAACAGGGTTCTGCGCGCCCGAGGGGCGTTTTCCAGGCCCAGCGAGGGCAGCAGAGCAAGGTTGAGACTGGTTTCCACTTCCTGGTTGGGAAAGCCCAGGGTGTACTGGCGGTACCCCAGCATGGGCTCTTCCAATGTCTTGATGGTCAGGTAGCCGGCCTGGAACAGCAGGGCGTCGGTACTGATGTTGTCCACGTCGAACTGGCTGAGCAGTTCGTATTCCGTTTCCCAATTATCCAGCGATGGCGTGTAGATGCCCCGTTGCCTGAGCATATCCACCAGAAAGGTGGGGGTCGCGCTCTCGAACCAGTAGGGGCCGAATTGGCGATTCTGGAGCAACAGCAGGACATCAAAGGGATTGTAGACGGAGGTCACCTCCTGCCCTCCCCAGCGGTAACCGTTGTACCACTGCCGGATGGCATCGCGATCCAGGCCAGGCAACTCGGGGGCAAACACCGTATCCAGATCGTCATCGGTGTAGCCGCAGAGGGTGGTGAACTCGGGTAGCAGGGTGATGTCTCGCAGGTTGTTCAGCCCCGAGAACAGGCTGACCTTGCTGAACTTGGATACGCCAGTGAGCAGCACCAGGTGCAGGTGCGGATCGGCATCCTTGAGCACGCTGTAGAGGTTCTTCAAGCCTTCGCGCAGCTCACGGGCGCGCTCGGGTTCGCGGATATTGTCCAGGATGGGCTTGTCGTATTCGTCGATCAGCAGCACCGCCCGTTGACTCTGGCGCTGGTGCGTTTGGTGGATAAGCTCACGAAAACGACCAGCGATCGAAGTATTGCGCAGGGAAACGTCCAACGCTTCGGCCTGGGCGTTGAGCAGTTCATGGATGTGAATGTCCAGGGCCTCGCGGCTGGTCAGCACCCCATCGCCAAAACTCAGTCGAATGACCGGATGGACGGTCTGCCAGTCCCAGCGGTCGTGGATGTAAAGTCCCTCAAAGAGTGACTGACGGCCTTCAAACAGGCAGCGCAGGGTGTCCAGCAGCAGGCTCTTGCCGAAGCGTCGAGGGCGGGAGAGGAAATAGTACTTGTTCTGCTGGACCAGGCGTTCGATGACGGGCGTCTTGTCCACTTAGTAATAGCCCCCCTCGCGGATCTCGGAGAAGGTTTGAATTCCGATGGGGAGTCTGAGGCGCTGATCAGTAGCCATGCCTGGCCTTCCGGGGACAAGTATCATGCCGACGATGGCAGTCTATCATGGTCCCGGAGGCGCTGTGCTTGTGTGGGAGCGGCCTGTGCCTGTCGCCGCACTCCCAGTCCTGTAGCCCTAAAAAATGCAACTTTCTCAATTACTGGCCCCTTCAGGGGATTGACTGCGCCTCGCTTAATTGGCCTGAAAAGCTTGACGCATGGCACATCGTGTTCTAAACACCCCTTGTGAGCAAAAAATCGATCTTGTCAAGTCCACTCTGCACTGTGGGTAAACCGCGAAGAGAGCGGCGCTTGAAGAGCGTCGAAGGGGGTTTAATGCGGGGGTATTTATGGTGGCGCTCGATGCGGACGCTGGCGGGTGCAGTTCTTACGCTCGCCTTCATGCTGGTTTGCTCGCCGGCACACGCCGTCGAGCGGGGAGATGGTACCCCTTGGCGTGTCACGGAAATCTACCTGGCGACCCTGGGATATGCGCCGGATCTTGAGGGCGTGGACTACTGGGTGGAGAACATTCGCAGCAACCCGGAGTGGACACCGACCACGGTCGCCCAAAGCTTCTTTGACCAGCCCCTGGTGCAGGAATCCTATCCCGAGTCCCTGGGACACGGCCCGCTGATTGAATCCCTCTATCAAAACCTGTTCGATCGACCCGTGGATGATGAAGGGTTGGCCTACTGGCTGGAGGCCCTGGAGACGGGTCGCGTCCAGCGCAATGAAATGATCATTGCACTGATCGACGGCGGTTGGGGCAATCCCGAAGCAGAGCAGGACATGGCACGGTTCGGGAATCGTGTGCGTGTCTCTTTAAGATTTATGGATTATCAGAGACAGCAGGGCCTGACTTACGGCTCCCTGGAGGAAGCGCAGCAACTCGAGTTTCGCGAGGCGGGGCGTGATGTATTGTCAGGTGTGACCCACGAAGAGGCCACTTATGACGGGGCACTGGAGCGGATTCCCGAGTTGTTGAGTTGGGCGGGGCAACCCGGGGATGGCGTTCCTCCACTGCTGCCTATGCCGGATTTTGAATTCAATCCTTCGCAAGGCCAAGTGACCATGAACTGGGATCAGCGCTCGGACTGGGCCTACAACGTCTTTGTTTCCCGCGACGCGGATTGTGACATCAGCAACTACAGTTCATGCACCGAAGGCCGAATGATCGCAGATGCTCTCCCTGGGCTGACGGTTGGGGAACTGCGGAGGAATGCGGGCTACCACTTGGTGCTTGAGGTGATCGATGAGGAGGGGCGTGCCTGGCTTCAGGCCCCGCAGACGGTCCGATTGGAGATGGTGAGCGCTGTTGCTCCGCTCAACGATACGGGCATTTTCTGGAGCGTTGACCACATGGGTGGGCGAGTTTCTTTCTGTGACCCTCAGCACGCCCCGGGGCAGGATTGCCAGTACGGCCGCGATGCGGAAGCAGCCGCCGGCACGCTGATTAAGGTGGGAGGTGGCAACGCTGGGTTTGACTTCACCAAGATTGCGAACGACGGTTCCGAGTTGCCGTTCTCAGCCTCGCTGGGTAGTGGACCCAACGACTGGGCCTGTACGCGTGACAACGTCACCGGGCTGATTTGGGAGGTAAAGGTGAGGGGTGCCCACCACCTGCGTGGGGATATACACAAGTACACTTGGTATGACCCTGGCAGTCCCGACGGAAATCCCGGTGTAAAGAATGGCGGCTCCTGCGGCGGACGACACGGGCCCATCTGCGATACCACCGGTTTCGTGCAAGCAGTAAACGACGAGGGTCTGTGTGGAGCAAGTGACTG
Organism: Ectothiorhodospira variabilis; assembly: GCF_022227625.1. Classification (NCBI taxonomy): domain Bacteria; kingdom Pseudomonadati; phylum Pseudomonadota; class Gammaproteobacteria; order Chromatiales; family Ectothiorhodospiraceae; genus Ectothiorhodospira; species Ectothiorhodospira variabilis. Next base: position 19,997 of record NZ_JAJNAO010000026.1, read on the forward strand.
GCGTATGCCAACGCGCCTAGAATTACAGGGGATCGTGGATTACGGGCGGGACAGAGATGTTCGGGTAGATAGCGGGTATTTCCCCAACACAAGAAGTCGTAGTTTTTGGACGGGGACCCCCAGCGCAAAAAATTCGAGCAACGCTTGGCGGATCCTATTTTCGCCGACTAGCACGAGGACGGTTGTCGATGATAACGACAGTCGGGGCTTAGAGCATTATGTGCGCTTGGTGCGCGACGGAGAGTGATCTGGAACGCGCCGGACTTATTTGGGTACCAGGAGGTGTTGGCTTCGCGCAGTCGCCGGGGGACACTGAAAGCGATCGTGCGCGGGAGGGACTGTCTTCTCCTGGATCCCCCGTACCCCGCAAGCGTTCATCTGCAACGGTCGATTGCCCGCTGATGCCAAGGCATCGTATGCCAGATTCTTAATCGTGGCTTGCCGCGAGGGCGTGCGGAGGGTGTTGGATGCGACCTGAAACGCGGCGAGCTTATTAGTCGACACGTTTGAATAGGGGGCATGATGCAAGCCACATTGAGAGAATGGTCCGCCCTGATCCTTTTGGGTCTATTCCTTTGGGGTGCTAACGTCCAAGCGGATTTCTGCCGAAACAACCTTCCAGCGAGCAATCCCGATGAGGCTTATATAAACCATGGCAATGGCACGGTAACCGATAAACGCACCAGTTTGATGTGGAAGCAGTGCGCTGAAGGCCTAAGCGGCGTCAACTGCGAGAGTGGTGACCCACTGGCGTTGGAATTTTTTGATGCACTAGCGCACGCTGAAGCAAGCACCTTTGCTGGCAATAACGATTGGCGGTTGCCGAACGTGAAGGAGTTGTCGAGTCTCGTTGATGTGTGCACGGCGTTCCCTTCTATCAACACCAACCACTTCCCGAACACGCCAGTGGCTGGTTTCTGGTCGGGTTCGCCGATACTTTCCGTGTCCTTCGCCGATGGGAACGTGCGCCACGCTTGGACGTATGAATCGCAGCGCGTTCGTCTCGTCCGCGACGTACCGTGATTCTGTGCGCGTACGAGGCTTATCCTGTGTCAAGGAAGCGGTGCCGTCATGCGCCGCGCCCCCCGGTGGCCTGGTTCGACCGCGCCAAGATG
>NZ_JAJNAO010000027.1:0-19486 GCF_022227625.1 Ectothiorhodospira variabilis
CGAGGGGGAGAAGGGCCGGGGATGAGGGGGCGGCGGGCACCACCACACCCGCCATCAGCCCGCTTCACCCCGCTTGCGATCCCGCCGCTCCCTGCGCCAGGTGGCGGCATCGTCCAGCAGCTTGTAGAACAACGGCACGAACAGCAGGGCCAGGGTGCTCGCGCCCAGCATGCCGCCCACGGCTACGGTGCCGATCTCCTGGCGGCTGGCTGCACCCGCCCCCGTGGCGAATACCAGTGGCAGGGTGCCGATGATGAAGGTCAGCGCCGTCATCATCACTGCCCGGAAACGCTGTCGGGCCGCTGCCAGGGCCGCCTCGGTGGATGTCATGCCGTGGGCCCGGTTCTGGGCCGCAAACTCCACGATCAGGATGGCATTCTTGGCCGCCAGGCCGATGAGCACCAGCAACCCCACCTGGAAGTAGATGTCATTGGGGAAGTCCCTGATCAGCGCGAACAGGGCCGCCCCCAGCACCCCGAAGGGTACGGCCGATACCACCGCCAGCGGCAGGGTCCAGCGCTCGTACTGGGCCGCCAGGATCAGGATCACGAAGAGCAGCCCCATGGCAAAGGCTGCGCCGCCGGCCCCCGAGGCCACCTCCAGCTGATAGGCCTCGCCGATCCATCCCATCACGGTGTTGGCCTCGTCCTGCATCTCCAGGGCAATCTGATCCAGGGCATCCTTGGCCTGCCCGGTGGTAAAGCCCGGCGCCGGGTCGGCCATGATGCGGGCAGCGGGGAACAGGTTGAATCGGTTGATGATGTCGGGGCCTGATTCCCGCGTGAGGGTGACCAGGGAACTGATGGGCACCATATCGCCGGAGTCGGAGCGGACGAACACATGCCGCAGATCATCCGGATGGCTGCGGAAATCCCCTTCTGATTGCAGGTTCACCTGCCAGAGCCGGCCCTGACGCGTGAAGTCGTTCACGTACATGGAGCCAAAGGTGGCCTGCATGGTGTTGAACACCGCGTTGATGGGTACACCCGCCGCCTTGGCCTTTTCCCGGTCCACCTCCGCACGGTAGCGGGGGATGCGGGTGTCCAGGGTGGTGCGCACATTGGCCAGTTCGGGACGTTCATTGGCCTTTTGCACCATGCGCTGAAGCAGGTTGTCCATCTCCCGGGCGGACATGTCATCGCGAACCTGCAGGAAACCCTCCACGCCGCCGGTGAGTGACAGCCCCGGGATGGGCGGTGGCACGAAGGCAAACACGTTGGCATCCTGATGACCAAAGCCCATGCCCATGGCCTGCTGGGCCAGGGCCGACGCGTGCTGGTCGGGGCGGCGTCGCTCGGACCAATCGGTGAGGTTCATGAAGCCCACCATCGCGTTGGTGCGCAGCGAACCCGCCATGATGTCGAAGCCGGCAAAGGCCGTGAACATATCCACCTCCTCCAGGGAGGTGAGTTGTGCGGAGAGCTCGTCGCGGAACTGTTCCGTGCGCGCCAGGGCCGAGGTGGGAGGCAATTGCGCCACCACCAGGGCAAAGCCCTGATCCTCCTGGGGCACCAGACCCGAGGGCAGGCGATCCATCATCAGGACCGCCGCGCCCACGCACAGGGCAAACAGTCCGACGCCCAGGGTGCGGTTGCGCAGCAGGAAGCCCACGGCCCATACAAAGGCGCCGGTGATGCGCTCAAAGCCCCGGTTGAACAGTTCGAAGGGCTTGGCAACGTGATGGGTCTGCTTGTCCAGGAGCATGGCGCACATGGCCGGTATCAGGGTGAGGGCCACCACCCCCGAGACCACGACGGATACGGCGATGGTCACTGCGAACTGCCGGTAGAGTTCGCCGGAGAGGCCTTCGAGGAAGGCCACCGGTGCGAACACGGCCACCAGCACCAGGGTGGAAGCCACCACGGCCCCAGCCACCTGCTGCATGGTCTCGACGGAGGCCTCCCGGGCGCGCAGGCCCTTTTCCCGCATGAGGCGTTCCACGTTTTCCATCACGATGATGGCGTTGTCCACCACAATGCCGATGGCCAGCACCAGGCCGAACAGCGTCAGCAGGTTGATGGAAAAGCCCAGGGCCAGCATGCCGGCGAAGGTGCCGATGAGCGACACCGGGATCGCCGCCACCGGAATCAGGGTGGCCCGCAGGTGTTGCAGGAACAGGAAGGTGACTGCCACCACCAGGACGATGGCGATGAACAGGGTGATGAACACCTCGCGGATGGAGACCTCCACGAACTCGGTGGTGTCATAGGGGATGACGTACTCCATGCCCTCGGGGAAGCGTTCGGACATCTCCTCGAAGGCACGCCGGGCGCGCTCCGCGGCATCCAGGGAGTTGGCGCCGGGCGCCTGGTAGATGCCGATGGGCACGGTGGGCTCGCCGTTCATGGTGGCCGAGAAGGCATAGTTCTGGGCCCCCAGTTCCACGCGGGCCACGTCCTTCAGACGCAGGGTGCCCCCGCTGTCGTCGGCCCGCAGGATGATGTTCTCGAACTCCTCCACGTCCGCCAGCATGCCCCGGGTGGTCACGGTGAGGGTGAATGCCTGGCCGGCGGGCGCAGGCTCGGCACCCATCCGCCCGGCGGCAAACTGGGCGTTCTGCTCGCGAATGGCACTGGCCACGTCGCTGGGCGTGAGGTCGTACTGGGCCAGGGCATCCGGACGCAGCCACACACGCATGGAGTAGTCCTGGGCGCCGAACAGGGAGGCATCCCCCACGCCTGGCAGGCGGACCAGTTCATCGATCACGTTGAGCAGGGCATAGTTGCTCAGGCTGATGGTGTCGTGACTGCCATCGGGGGAGCGCAGCACGGCCACCATGAGGATGTTGGTGGAGCGGGCCTCCACGCGCACGCCCTGTTCGCGAACCTGTTGGGGCAGGCGGGGCAGGGCGGCCTGCACCCGGTTGTTGACGTTGATCTCGGCCTGATCCGGGTCGGTGCCCATGGCGAAGGATACGGCGATCTGCAGGGTGCCCGCATCCGTGCTGGTGGACTGCATGTAGATCATGTCGTCCACGCCGTTGATCTCCTGCTCCAGCGGCGCTGCCACGGCATCGGCCAGCACATCGGCACTGGCGCCCGGATACTGGGCGCTGACGACAATCTCCGGGGGCACTACATCGGGATACAGTTCAACCGGCAGGGCGCGCAACCCCGCCAGCCCGGCAAAGACGATGATCAGTGAGATGACCGAGGAGAAGATCGGCCGGTCAATGAAGAAACGCAGCATGCCGGTTACTCCTCGTCGCCAGAGGCATCACCGGGATTCACGGTCATGCCGTCGTCCACGGCCACGTGCCCCCGAACCACCACTTTCTCGCCTGGCTCCAGGCCCTCCAGGATCACCCGGCGCCCCTCGTGCACCGGGCCCAGGGTGACGTTGCGTGCATGGGCCACGTTGTCCTCGTCCACCACGAACACCCGCGGGCCCTCATGTCCCTCGCTGACCACGGTCTCATCCACCACCACGACATCCTCCAACCGCTCCAGCACCAGGCGAACCCGCAGGAACTGGCCGGGCACGACGCGACGGTCCGGGTTGGGGAACACGGCCCGGGCGGTCACACTGCCGGTGCGCGGTTCGATGGTACCGGCGGTGAAGTCCACGGTGCCCGTGTGTTCGTAATCGCTGCCATCCGCCAGCCGCAGTGTGGCCTCGTAGCGATGGTGCTCCCCGGCAGCAATGCGGGCCTGGCGGGCCGCCCGTTGCACGGCAGCATCCCCTTCGGGCAGGGCGAAACGGATGTGTATCGGGTCATGCTGGGTGATGATCGTGAGCAGCGTGCCGCGCTCCACCAGGCTGCCCTCGGGCAGGACCTCCAGTTCGGTGGACCCGGTGATGGGGGCCTCCACACGGGTGTAGCTCAGGTTGCGGCGAGCATCGTTGACGGCGGCGGCGGCCACTTCCATCTGTGCCTCGGCCAGTTCCTTCTCCGACAGGGCCCGGTCGCGCTCCCGCTGACTCACGGCATCGCGTGCATACAGGGAGGATATCCGGTCCCATTCGCGTTGGGCCTGGTTCAGTGCGGCCTGGGCATTGGCCTGCTGGGCACGGGCATGCTGCAGGGCGATCTGGTAGGGCTCCTCCTCGATCCGGAACAGGGCCTCACCCCGGTCAACGGCCTGCCCCTCCACGTAGAGACGCTCTTCCAGAATGCCACCCACCCGGGCACGCACCTCCACCTCCCGGGACCCGCGCGCTCGACCGGCGTATACGCCCTGCACTTCAACCGAGTCCACCTGGGCGGGTTGCAGCGTGACGGGCGGCGGTGGGCGGTCCCCCTGCTGGGCGGCGACCGGGGCCATCGTCAGAATCAACGCCACGCACAGGCTCAGGGCTGCCAGGTGCCGGGAACGCGGGTAGGGGGGGCGATATGGAACCATAGTGGATGCCTCGGGAGGGGGCTGGCGCGACAGAGGAAGCTTTCGACTTTAACATACAACCATGAAGGTATGAACTACACCCCCTCGCTCGTGGCAGAATACTTATTATGCGCAGAACCAAAGAACAGGCAGAACAGACTCGTCAGCAATTGCTGGATGCCGCGGAACGGATGTTCCTGAAAAAGGGTGTGTCGGGCACGACCCTGGCCAATATCGCCGAGGAGGCAGGTCTGACCCGAGGGGCCATCTACTGGCACTTTCAGGACAAGGACGATCTGTATAACGCCATGGTGCGTCGTGTGGTCTTTCCCCTGGAGGCCATCGACGCTGCCTATGCCCGGGACGTGGGCTGCGATCCCGTAGCCGCACTGGAGAAGGTGTGCCTGTCGGGCATCACTCATCTGCTGACCGACGCGCGTGCCCGTCGGGTCTACACCATCGTGCTGCACCGCCAGGAACGCTGCCCCGGAGAGCCGCAGCCGGCAGGCGAGGTGGAAAAGCGCCAGCAGGGCGAGGAATTATTCCGCCATTGCTTTGAATCCGTGGAGCGAGCCGGACGATTGCATCCCCTGCTGAGCGTCGATGCGGCAGTGGATGGCCTGATGGCCTTCTTCACAGGGCTGATCTACCGCTGGTTGCTGGAGGCGGGAAGCATGAACATGGCCGACCAGGCGCGGCCGCTGTTTCGCGTGTTTCTGGAAGGCATGATTCGCCCAGCCTCCCGACCCTAGCCCCGGTATTGCATTTGATAACACCGCGCAATCCTCAAGAAAGCCCGAAGCTGTTATCATGCATAAGTCCATAAGCATCACGATGACATGCGTGCCCGAAGAATCCCGCTCCAATCCCTCTGAACAGCGCTCCCCCCGGGTGTACGCCCGCGCCGAACACGGCATCTCCCGCGCCAATATCAGTGACAATGCCCTGAAGGTCCTCTACCGCCTCAAGGATGCGGGCTTTCGCGCCTGCCTGGTGGGTGGCGGGGTGCGCGATCTCCTGCTGGGACGAGAGCCCAAGGATTTCGACGTGGCCACCGACGCCCATCCGGAAGAGGTGCGCAAGGTCTTTCGCAACTGCCGCCTCATTGGACGTCGCTTTCGCCTGGCCCATGTGTATTTCGGCCGCGAAATCATCGAAGTCGCCACCTTCCGTGCGCCCCACGAAGACTCCACCGACGATCCGGATCTGGAATCCGACGACGCCGGCAGCCGTCAGGCCCTGGTGGAGGATGGCCGCATCATTCGCGATAACGTGTACGGCACCATCGAGCAGGATGCCTGGCGTCGTGATTTCAGCATCAATGCCTTGTACTACGACATCAGCGACTTCTCCGTGGTGGATTACACCGACGGCATGGAGGACCTCAAGGAAGGGGCCCTGAGGTTGATCGGTGACCCGGAGGTACGCTTCCGGGAGGACCCGGTGCGCATGCTCCGGGCGGTACGTTTTGCCTCCAAACTCGGATTCCGCCTGGACCCCGCGGCCGAGCAGGGGATTGTCAAGCTGGGTGATCTGCTGGAAGACGTGGCACCGGCACGGCTGTTCGACGAGGTGGTCAAGCTCTTTCACGGTGGTCATGCGTTGCAGACCTTCGAGATGCTGCGCCACTATGATCTGTTCCAGTACCTGTTTCCCCTCACCGAAGAGTCCCTGGAACACGAGGAACAGGGTTTTCCCATCACCTTCGTGGCCAATGCCCTGAGCAACACGGATGATCGCATCCAGTCCGGGAAAGGCGTCAATCCGGCCTTCCTCTATGCGGTGCTGCTGTGGGAGCCGGTGCGCCACCTGGCGGAACAGTTCATGGATGACGGTGTTTCCGAACTACCCGCACTGCAGCGGGCGGGTGGTCAGATCCTGGCCGAACAGGCCCGGTTCATTTCCATCCCCAAGCGCTTTTCCCTGCCCGTGCGCGAAATCTGGGAAATGCAGCCCCGTTTCGAGATACGCCAGGGCGTGCGACCACTGAAACTGCTCACTCACCCGCGTTTTCGCGCCGGCTATGATTTCTACTGCCTGCGTGGCCGCTCCGGTGAGGCCCTGGAGGATGGATGTGAATGGTGGACGCGCCTGCAGGAAGTGAGCGAGGCGGAGCAGCGGCGCATGGCCGAGCCCCAGGGCAAGTCCGGCCGCTCCAAGCGCCGCCGGCGGCGCCGCAAGCCTGCTGCCACATGAGCCCGGTGACCGCCTATGTGGGCGTGGGCGCCAACCTGGATGACCCCATCGCCCATGTGAGTCGGGCCCTGGATGAGTTGGGCCAGCTGCCTGACACAACTCTGGTGAGTCGTTCGGCTCTGTACCGCAGTGCCCCCATGGGTCCACCGGATCAACCTGACTACATCAATGCCGTGTGCGCCCTGAGCACGGGTCTGTGCGCCGATGCCCTGCTGGATGCCCTGCGGGCCCTGGAGGCCCAGCATGGCCGCCTCCGGGACGGGACCCGTTGGGGGCCGCGCACCCTGGACCTGGACATCCTGCTCTATGGAGACGAATCGATTCAGGCAGAGCACCTCAAGGTTCCGCATCCGGGCATGGCCGAGCGCGCCTTCGTGCTCTACCCCCTGGCGGAGATCGCCCCGGATCTGAACGTGCCCGGGCTTGGCACGCTGCAGGGGTTGTTGCGATGCTGTCCGCGGGATGGACTGCAGCCCATTCGCGGTTGAACAGGGCGGGCTGGCTTTGCCCCGCGCATGCCTAGTAAGATCCGCCCCATAGACCCCTCGTGCCAATAACGCCCCGATACCCCCTGCCATGAACCAGACTGAATTGACGGAACCGAGCCTGATTGCGGTGGAAGGCCCTATTGGCGTGGGCAAGACCAGCCTGGCCACACGCCTGGCCGATACCCTCGGGGCCGAACTGGTGCTGGAATCCCCGGACCACAATCCCTTTCTTGAGCGCTTTTACCAGGACCCTCGTCATCAGGCCCTGGCCACACAGTTGTTCTTCCTCACCCAGCGTCTGGACCAATGGCAGGGGCTGCGACGGGATGCGGGTGACGCGCCGGCCCTGCGCGTGACCGACTTCGTGCTGGACAAGGACGACCTCTTTGCCCAGGTGACCCTGGAGGAGGAGGAATATCGCCTCTACCAGCGTATCCGTCAGGGGCTTCAGCGGGATGTTGCCCGCCCTGATCTGGTCATCTACCTGCAGGCCCCCGTGGAAATCCTTCGGGAACGCATTGCACAGCGTGGGCGATCCTATGAAAAGCTCATGGATAGCGTGTATCTTCAGCGGCTGAGTGATACCTATGCGAGTTTCTTCTATCATTATGCAGAGGCGCCCCTGCTGATCGTGAACGCCGGAGAGATCGACTGGGTCAAGCGGGATGAGGATTTTCAGCAACTGCTGGATTTCATGCGCACGATCCGTGCGGGGCGTCACTACTTCAATCCCCTGCCTTCCGCCGTCTGAATGGCCCCGGGGTACCGCCCCTTCAAAGTTCATAACCCGCGGATAAAGCGTGAGCGTACAGACTCAGACAAAGCGACTGACCCTGCGCGACCTGCAGGGCCTGCGAGAACAGGCCGAGCCCATCGCCAGTCTTACCGCCTATGACGCCACCCAGGCCCGTCTGCTGGATGAGGCGGGAGTGGACGTGGTTCTGGTGGGTGACTCCCTGGGGATGGTGGTGCTGGGCCATGACACCACCATCCCCGTCACCGTGGATGACATGATCTACCACACCCGGGCCGTGTCCCGGGGGCTGAGTCGCGCCCTGCTGATGGCAGACATGCCCTTCATGAGCTACGCCAGCGTGGATCAGGCGGTGACCACCGCCGCCAGGCTCATGCAGGAGGGCGGTGCGCAAGTGGTCAAGCTGGAGGGCGACGCACAGCAGGTGGCCGTGGTCAGTGCGCTCTCGCATCACGGCATTCCGGTATGCGCGCATCTGGGCCTGCGGCCGCAATCGGTTCACAAGCTGGGTGGGTATCGGGTGCAGGGTCGCGCCGCCCCCGAGGCGGAGCGGATGCTGAAGGACGCCATGGCCCTGGAAGAGGCCGGTGCCGATATCCTGCTGCTGGAGTGCGTACCCTCGAAACTGGCCGCCGAGATCCGCTCCATGGCCCGCATTCCGGTGATCGGGATCGGTGCCGGCGCCGACTGTGACGGGCAAATCCTGGTGCTGCAGGACGTGCTGGGCATGACGGCGCGCGCGCCCCGTTTCTCCCACAACTTCCTGGTCGGTCAGAACAGCATTCAGGATGCCCTGGCCGCCTATGTGTGGGCGGTCAAGCGTCGCGAATTCCCCACGGCGGAACACGCTTTTTCCTCCTGACCATGGATATCATTCATTGTGTGACATCACTGCGCCAGGTGCGCAACGGCTGGCGCGACGCGCGTGAGTCCGTTGCCCTGGTGCCCACCATGGGCAACCTGCATGCGGGGCATCTGGCGCTCGTGCGTCAGGCCCGTCATCAGGCAGATCGGGTGGTGGTGAGCATCTTCGTCAATCCCCTCCAGTTTGACCGTCCGGAGGACCTGGCCGCCTACCCGCGCACCCTGGCCGAGGACTGTGAACTGCTGGCGCAGGAGGGCGTGGATCTGGTCTTTGCCCCCGGGGATGAGGAACTCTATCGTCGCCCCCGAAGCGAAATCACCCGAGTGGAGGTGGTCGGCCTGTCGGATCTGCTGGAAGGCGCCCACCGGCCCGGGCATTTTGCCGGCGTGGCCACAGTGGTGTGCAAGCTCTTCAATCTGGTGCAGCCGGACCTGGCCATCTTCGGAGAAAAGGATTTTCAGCAACTGATGCTGATCCGCCGCATGGTGGACGATCTGGATATCCCGGTCGAAGTGCTCAGCGGCGCCACGGTGCGTGAGCCTGACGGTCTGGCCTTGAGTTCCCGCAATGCCTACCTGGATGCGGCCCAGCGGGAACGGGCTCCGGGGCTGTATCAGGTGCTCTGCGAACTGGCGGGGCAGGTGACCGCAGGGGCGAGGGATTACGACCTTCTGGAGGCCGAAGCGATGAAAGGGCTTGAAATACGAGGCTTTGAGCCTGATTATGTTGCAGTGCGGCGAAGCGCCGACCTGTTGCCCCCCGGGGCACAGGATTCTCAACTGGTGGTGCTGGCTGCAGCCTGGCTTGGCCGGGCCCGCCTGATCGATAACCTGACGATGGACGTGCAGACCGGGGCTTGAACACCCGGCATCACGTGGGCCCCGCGGATCACCAAGGGGGGCCGAAGACCTGGAGGATGTGTTTACCCATGTTTCTGACCCTGCTCAAGTGCAAGCTCCACCGCGCCGCGGTCACCCATGCGGAACTGGATTATGAAGGTTCCTGCGCCATTGACTCGGATCTGCTGGAGATGTCCGGCATCCGTCCCTATGAACAGATCCAGATTTACAACGTCACCAATGGTGAGCGTTTCACCACCTATGCCATCCGTGCCGAGGCCGGCAGCCGGGTGATCTCGGTGAATGGCGCTGCCGCCCACAAGGCCAGCCCGGGTGATCGGGTGATCATCTGTGCCTACGCGCAGATGAGCGAGGAACAGGCAGAGTTGTTCAAGCCGACGCTGATCTACATGAACGAATCCAATCACGTGACGGGGACGGGCGACGAGATCGCCACCCAGGCGGCCTGAGGGGTTCCCTTTCCTTTCCTGCCCCTCACCCCAACCCCTCTCCCCGGAGGGGAGAGGGGCTCATGATGATTTCTCCGGAGGGGAGAGGGGCTCATGATTGTTTCTCCGGAGGAGGAGGGCTTCCCTGGCGCTTGGCTTATGAGCAGCGGGCACGCCCTCTCCCTTCTCCCCCTGGGGGAGAAGGGCCGGGGATGAGGGGGGGCGGCGGGCACGATGTTCAGTGTAACTCAGCGACGCCGCGACCGCCTCAGGCAGTCCTCATGCCAGTGGCATTCCACCTCCCTGCAGAATCCTTCCTCGGCGGTCGCAAAGCAGGGCGCATTGCCCTCGTTGATCTGTATCGTCCGGATCAGGTCCTGCTTGCACAGCGAACCCGGTGTAACCCCTTTGTTCTGGGCAATGTAACGAACGGTGGCAAGGTTCATGGGTCGGGCATCCTCAATGACGGTGAGCCTGCCTCGCCGAGATGGCACCCTGTCTCAGGATGCGCCCCACCGGGGCGGGTGGCATGGGCGAGAGTCTTGATTGCCATGGGTGAGTATGGCTTTTTCTCCCGTCGACGCCAGGATTTTCCCTCCTATCCCTATGTCATTCGTCGGCTTTTCAGGTCCGACGATCAACCCGTGTTGCGCATGCCCGCAGCAATGGCGTTGATGGAGCGTAACAGCGGCGATATCCAGGGGTCTTCGGCCTTCTCGCCCTGGGCGTGCAGGGCACGATACCGCCTGAGCAGGATGATCTGGATGTGGTTCAAGGGATCCAGATAGGGGTCACGACGGGTCAGTGACAGGGCCAGGGTGGGATTTTCCTCCAGCAATGATCCGGCCCCCGAGACCGCCAGCACCTGAGACACCGTGCGCTGGTACTCATCCCGGATCACCTGATAGATCCGCTGAGCCTGGTCCTGATCCTGGCACAACTCCGCGTATTCCTGGGCAATGCCCATGTCCGCCTTCGACAGGGACATCTGGCAGTTGGACAGCAGTGAATGGAAGAAAGGCCATTCCCGGTACATGGATTGCAGTTGAGCCAGTCGCTCAGGATCCTCCCCATGCCAGGTCTGCAGTGCCGTGCCGATACCGTACCAGGCGGGGACGGTGTGCCGGGACTGGGCCCAGCCGAACACCCAGGGGATGGCCCGGATGGAACTCTTGGAGCGATCCGCCTTGCGCCGGTGGGAGGGACGTGAGCCGATGTTCATGCGACCGATTTCTTCCACGGGCGTGGCCTCGTAGAAATAGTCCAGCAGGCCCGGCGTTTGATCCGTCAGCCCCCGATAGGCCTGTTCGCCATGCTCGGCCAGGGCATTCATCACGCCCAGGAAGTCGGGGTTGTCCTGGCCGCCCTGGCCGATCAGGCCTCGGCTGGCCTTGATCAGACCGGTGGCGCCGATACTCAGCTCATAGACGGCGGTTTCCACGTTGCTGTACTTGTAGGACAGAACCTCCCCCTGCTCGGTGAACTTGATCTCCCCCTGCACGGTGCCGGGCGGCTGGGCCATGATGGATTCGTGGGTGGGGCCACCGCCGCGGCCGATGGTGCCGCCCCGGCCATGGAACAGCCGGCATTCCACGCCATGGGCCTCGGTAATGTCGATGATCTTGCGCTGAGCATCGTAGAGGTTCCAGGCAGAGGCCAGGATGCCGCCGTCCTTGCAGGAATCGGAGTAGCCCAGCATCACCTCCTGACGATTGCCGGAGGCCTTGAGCAGACGCGCATAGACCGGGTCACCCAGCAGGGACTCCAGCACCGATTCCACGTGGTGCAGATCCTCAATGGTCTCGAACAGGGGCGAAATCCGTACATGGCAGACATCGGCCTCAAGTTCCTCCCCGGGGCCCAGCTTTGCCAGGTCCGCGAGTCGGGCCAGCAGCATCACCTCCATGACGTGGGACGCGGCATGGGTCATGGAAATCACATAGGTGCCGATGCCGTCACCGCCCACTTCCCCGCGCAGACGAGCCATGGTCTGGAAGACTGCCAGGGTCTGGCGTGTCTCTTCTGACAGCACGTCGATGTCGCAGGTGAAATCATCCCGGGTCAGCAGACGTCCCAGCAGGGTGAGTCGCGTCGGCTCATCCTGAGCGTCGTAATCGGCCTCCTCGCCCGTGCTGGCAAGGATCTCGGCCACGGCAGCCGTGTGCACCAGCGACTCCTGGCGAATATCCAGATGATGCAGGTGAAACCCGAAGGTCTCCACGAGCCGGATCAGGTCGGTCAGGTCGGCGCCGGCGATATTGCCATCCCCATGGCTTTCCAGGGAGTCCCGGATCACGTAGAGGTCCCCTAGCAGTTCCTCCGGGCCGTGATAGGCGGACTGGACCGGCAGCACGGCGGTCTCGCCCGCCAGGCGGCGACGCACCGTGTTCAGGGTTTCGGAAAGGCGGTGACGGATGAAATACAGCTTGCGGCGGTAGGGCTCGGTCCTCATCTCATTGAGCCCCTCCCGGAAGACCGCCGAGGAGATGCTGTCATCTTCGGCCAGACTGTCCATCAGTGCCTGGGTGGGCTGGCACATCAGGGAAGAGTGAGTGAGCACGAAGCGCAGGTCGTGCACCCGCCGCAGATACTCCGACAGTACCTGCTCCATGGCCAGGCGGCAGGCCCTCTCGGTGACCGCAGGGGTCACGTAGGGATTGCCGTCCCGGTCCCCGCCGATCCAGGAGCCGAAACGCAGCAGGCTGGGGATACGCACGTTGGGTCGGCCCGCCTCGTCCGTGCCGTAGGTGCGGCGAATGGCCTTTTCCAGCAGCCGGTAGGTGAGGGGCACGGCGGTGAACAGGCTCTCTTCGTAGTAGAACAGCCCATACTTGATCTCGTCGAGCACCTCGGGCTTGGTAACCCGCACCTCATTGGTGCGCCACAGCACCTGAATCTGGGTTTCCAGTTGGCGAATCACCTCGCGTCGTTCCTCCCGGCCGATACGACCCTTGTTGAGGGGCTCGGCGGCCAGGAAGATGCGTCGCTGCGCTTCCATGACCGTGCGGCGCCGGGCCTCCGTGGGGTGGGCGGTGAACACGGGCATGTACTTCACCTGCTCCAGCAGGAACTGCAACTGCTCGGCACTCACGTCGCTCGCCTGGAATTCCCGCACCGTGTGGTCAAAGGAACCCAGCCACAGGGGACCGCCCCGCGTGACCTGGCGCCGACGCTCCCGGTAGAGGAAGTCCTCTTCCGCCAGGTTGGCGAGACTGAAATAGATACTGAAGGCCCGAATGATGGTCTCCAGGCGCTTCGGGTCCATCTCGTCGATCAACCGCATCAGACGGGCGCGCTTGTCCGGATCGTCCTGCTGGCGCAGGGACACAAAGCCGCGACGCAGGGTCTCCACGGCACGAAAGACCTCCGGCCCCTCCAGGCGCCGGATGATGTTGCCCAGCAGCTTGCCGAAGAGTTTCACGCGGGCCCGCAGGGGCTTGTCTCCAGTGGAGCTGTCCTGTACGCGATCGGGGTGCTGGGTCATTAGCGGGTCAACTCCCGGTAGAGTTCCTGATAGGCCTGGGCGCTGCGATCCCAGCTGAATTCCTGACTCATGCCCCGGCGCATGAGGTCGTTCCACTGGGCCTGATCCTGGTACAGGGAGATCCCCCGGCCGATGGCCTCGCTCAGGGCCTCGATGGTGGGGGCCTCGAAGACCAGGCCGGTGGCCGTGCCCTCTGCCAGGGTTTCGGCGTTGGTGTCCACCACCGTGTCCGCCAGACCACCGGTGCGACGCACCAGGGGCACGGTGCCATAGCGCAGGCTGTACATCTGATTGAGGCCGCAGGGCTCGAAGCGGGATGGCATCAGGAACATGTCTCCACCGGCTTCCAGTTGGTGCGCCAGGCCCTCGTCATAGCCGATCTGCAGTCCCATGCGTCCGGGATGGCGGGCAGCCATGGCCCGGGCGCGGGCCTCCAGATTCTTGTCACCACTGCCCAGGATCGCCAGCTGAATCTGACCTGCAGCCAGCAGCGGCTCGCAGGCGGCAAGGATGAGATCCACGCCCTTCTGGGCCACCATGCGGCCCACGTGGGTCAGCAGGGGGCGGTCCGGCAGCACCTCCAGACCCAGACGCTCCTGCAGCGCCTGTTTGCAGGCGGCCTTGCCGGCCATATCGTCTGCGTTGTAGCGGGCCGGCAGCAATTTGTCCTTGGCGGGGTCCCAGTGGCGATAGTCGGCACCGTTGATGATGCCTGTGAGATCATGGGCCCGGGCGTTCAGCAGGCCGTCGAGCCCATTGCCGAACTGGGCCGTCTGGATCTCCCGGGCGTAAGTGGGGCTCACCGTGGTGAGATGGTCGGCGAAGACCAGCCCGCCTTTGATGAATGAGAGCTGACCATGATATTCCAGGCCGTAAAGGTCCCAGAATTCCGGTGGCAGGGTGAGATCCTCCATGGCATGTCGCGGGAACAGGCCCTGGTAGGACAGATTGTGGATCGTGAACACTGTTGCTGGCCGATCGGGATGCTGGCTGAGCAAGGCCGGTGCCAGGCCCGTCTGCCAGTCGTTGCAGTGGAGGATCTGGGGTTGCCAGTCCAGCTCCGCCTGATTCATGGCCAGTTTGACCAGGGCCCGGGCGAACACCCCGAAACGCAGGTGGTTGTCCTGCCAGTCACGACCGTCCGAGGCTCGGTAGGGGTCGCCGGCCCGGTCGAAATGCAGGGGTGAGTCCACCAGATACAGTTTGACCCGGGTCTTGGGCAGCACCCCTTCCAGGATGCGCACCGGAGCATCGCTGCCGGGCAGCTGGAGTTCGGCCACGGGGCTGGTCTTGCCGGCCGCCGCCAAGGCTGCAGGATAGGCAGGCAGTACGAGCCGCACATCGTGCCGCAATCGTTTGAGGGCCGGCGGCAGGCTGCCGCACACGTCTGCCAGCCCGCCGGTCTTGATCAGCGGGTGGGCCTCGCTGGAAGCGAAGAGGATGCGCATGGTGGTATCTGCCCCGTCAATGCTGCGCGACGTGGGCATGGCTCCCTGTTGGTGGTTGATGTTGCCCCCATCATAAAGAAATAACGATGGACGGGTGAACCGTTCAGGTGGATGGTGCCTCGGCCCCCCTGGACGCCGCGCTGTTTTGCCGCTGTCACGGGCCTCTTGTATCTTGTTCCAGACGCTCTCAATCCATCCCGGGACACCCCATGACCACGCACTCCCCCAACAAGACCCAGGCCTGGCAGGCACTGGAGAGCCATTTCCAGGCCCTCCGCGACGTGCACATGCGCACGCTGTTCGAGCGTGATCCGCAGCGCTTTCAGCGCTTCACCGTTCAGTTCGAGGACATGCTGCTGGACTACTCCAAGAACCGGGTGAACGAGGAGACCATGGAGCTGCTCATGGACCTGGCCCGCACCGCACGGGTGCCCCAGTGGCGGGACGCCATGTTCGCCGGTGAACCCATCAACGCCACCGAGGGCCGTGCCGTGCTGCATACGGCCCTGCGTAACCGCAGCGACCGCGCCACGGTCGTCGAGGGGGAGGATGTCATGCCCCGGGTGCGCGCAGTGCTTTCGCAGATGCGGGAGTTCACGGAGCAGGTGCGCTCCGGGGCCTGGACCGGCCATACCGGGCAACCCATCCGCCATGTGGTGAACATTGGGATTGGTGGCTCGGATCTGGGGCCGTTGATGGTCTGCGAGGCCCTGCGCCCCTATGGCCATGAGCGCCTGACCATGCATTTCGTCTCCAACGTGGATGGTACCCATCTGGCCGAGACCCTGGCCCGGGTGGACCCGCAGACCACCCTGTTCGTCATCGCCTCCAAGACCTTCACCACCCAGGAGACCCTGACCAACGCCCATAGCGCCCGGGCCTGGCTGCTGGAACACCTGGGGGATGAGTCGGCCATCGCCCGGCATTTTGTGGCGGTGTCCACCAACGAGCCCCAGGTGCGTGACTTCGGCATCGACCCGCGCAACATGTTCGTGTTCTGGGACTGGGTGGGGGGGCGTTATTCCCTGTGGTCGGCCATCGGCCTGCCCATTGCCCTGTATCTGGGCATGGATCACTTCGAGGCCCTGCTGGACGGTGCTCACGCCATGGACGAGCATTTTCGCACCGCGCCGCTGGAGCAGAACATGCCGGTGATCATGGCATTGCTGGGCGTGTGGTACGTGAATTTCTTTGGCGCTCATACCCAGGCCATCCTGCCTTACGATCAGTATCTGCACCGTTTCCCTGCCTATCTGCAACAGGGGGACATGGAGAGCAACGGCAAGTCGGTGGATCGCCAGGGGCGCCGGGTGAGCTGGCACACGGGGCCGGTGATCTGGGGGGAGCCGGGCACCAACGGCCAGCATGCCTTCTATCAGTTGATCCATCAGGGGACGCGGCTGGTGCCCTGCGATTTCATCGCCCCCTGCCGGTCACACCACCCCCTGGGCGAGCATCACCCCATCCTCATGTCCAACTTCTTCGCCCAGACCGAGGCGCTGATGACAGGTCGCACTCTGGATGAGGTGACTGCCGAGATGCGGGCTGCGGGCATGGAGGAGGGGAGCATCGCCGAGCTGGCGCCACATCGGGTGTTTGAGGGCAACCGGCCCAGCAACTCCCTGCTGTTCGAATGCCTGACACCCCGCACCCTGGGCTCGCTCATCGCCCTGTACGAGCATCGGATCTTTGTCCAGGGCATCATCTGGAACGTGAATTCCTTCGACCAGTGGGGCGTGGAACTGGGCAAGCAACTGGCCCGCACGGTGCTGCGGGAGTTGCGTGATCCCGACCCGGTGGAGGGGCATGATGCCTCCACCAATGGCCTGATCAACTATTACAAACGCCTGGCCGGGGGCCGGGTGTAGGCCCCCGAACCCGGTGGGCGGGGCTTATGCCCCGCTGCCCAGCAGCGGCATGGCCAGCCCGAACACCGCCAGGGTGACCAGCACGATCGAGATGAGGCTCAGGCGCCACCCCGCGTTCACCATGTCTGGCACGGTGATGCGCTCACTGCTGAAGACGATGGCATTGGGTGGCGTGGCCACCGGCAGCATGAACGCGCAGGAGGCCGCCAGGGCCACGGGGATGGCCAGCAGCAGCGGGTCATGCCCCAGCGAGACAGCCAGGGCGGCGGCCAGTGGCAGCACCGTGGCTGCCGTGGCCGTGTTGCTGGTCACGTGGCTGAGCAGCATGGCGCTCAGGGCAACGGTGCCCACCAGCGTCCAGGTGGGCCAGTTGCTGAGCTGGCTCAGGGCCGTGGCCACATGGTCCGACAGCCCGCTGGAGCCGATGGCGGAGCCCAGGCTCAGGCCTCCCCCCACCAGCACCAGCACGCCCCAGGGGAGTTGTCGGGTGGATTCCCAGTCCAGCAGGAACTGGTGGCGCTTGAAATTGGCCGGGATCAGGAACAGGGCCAGGGCGCCGGCAATGGCGATGCCGGAATCGGTGATGGCCATGCCGGGGAAGGCCTTCTCCAGCAAGGGGCGACAGATCCAGGCCAGGGCCACACCCAGAAAGACCAGGGCCACACGCTTCTCTGGCGTGGTCATGGTGCCCAGTTGCGAGCGCTGCTGCTGGAGCAGGCTCTCGATATCCTGGACGGGCCGCGGCGAGACCGGGAAGGCCCAGCGGCACAATACCCACCAGGTGATGATCAGCAGGACGGTGGCCAGTGGCAGACCCACCATCATCCACTGCACGAAGCCGATATTGATGTCGTAATTGTCGGTCATGTAGGCCGCCAGCAGGGCGTTGGGCGGCGTACCGATGAGGGTGGCCATGCCGCCAATGTTGGCGCCAAAGGCGATCCCCAGCAGCAGCGCCAGACCCACGTTGCGGATCTGTCCGCTCTCCACGCCCTTGTCTTCCAGCAGCACCAGCACGGAGATGCCGATGGGCAGCATCAGGGCCGCGGTGGCCGTGTTGCTCACCCACATGCTCAGGCCGGCGGTGGCAGCGATGAAACCGGCCACCAGATGATCCAGACGCTTGCCCGCCAGGCCCAGGATCAGCAGGGCGATACGCCGGTGCAGGTTCCAGCGCTGTATGGCCAGGGCGATCATGAAGCCACCCAGGAACAGGAACACCATGGGATTGGCGTAGGGCGCCGCCGCTTCGGAGATGGTACCGGCCCCCAGCAGGGGCAGCAGGGCCACCGGGAGCAGGGCGGTGGCCGGAATGGGAATGGCCTCGCTCACCCACCAGATGGCCATCAACGCCGTCAGCGCTGCCACGGCCCAGGTCTCGGGAGCCATGTCGCCGGGTGGGCCCAGCAGCAGCATGCTGGCAAAGACGATCGGACCCAGTGCCAGACCCAGCCTTGGACGCCACAGGGAGGGCTGCGGCTTGGGCGGCGCGGGCGCGGTGGTGTCCTGGGATTCGCTCATGGTGATGTATCCGTTCGTGTGTCAGTCGGGTTGATTGTAGACCGGCTTGCGTCGGTCGTGTTGCATTGCAACATTTTTCCAGTGGTGATTGGGCGGCATCGGGGGAGACTGCATCGGGCCGGAGGAATTCCCTTTCACGACTTTACCGCCGGGCTGCTTGGTATATCCTGAGTCCATTCCATGACATTCAGACAGGCGAAATGATGACAACGGCGACAGACAGTTACAACATCACCACCCTCAACGAGTTCATCATCCAGCGCCAGGCGGATTTCCCCTATGCCAAGGGGGAACTGTCCCGCCTGCTGCACCATGTGGGCGTGGCCGCCAAGGTGGTGAACAAGAAGATCAACAAGGCGGGCCTGGTGGACATCCTCGGGCGGGCCGGGGACGTGAACGTCCAGGGCGAGGACGTGCAGAAGCTGGATCTGTTCGCCAACCATCACTTCATCGCGGCGCTGCGCGCCACCTCGGAGTGCTGTGCCATCGCCTCGGAGGAGGACCAGGAGATCACCCTGTTCGATGACGGGCTCTCCCGGGATGCCAAGTACGTGTTCTGCATGGACCCCCTGGATGGCTCCTCGAACCTGGACGTGAACGTCTCGGTGGGCACCATCTTCTCCATCTATCGCCGTGTCACCGAGCGGGGTGAGCATCCGGATCTGACGGACTTCATGCAGCCGGGCACCGAGCAGGTGGCGGCGGGCTACGTGATCTACGGTTCGTCCACCATGCTGGTGTACACCACCGGCAAGGGGGTGCATGGTTTCACCCTGGACCCCACCATCGGTGAGTTCTGCCTGTCCAACCCGCACATCACCACGCCGGAGAAGGGCACCATCTACAGCATCAACGAGGGCAACTATGCCCATTTCCCCCAGGGCGTGAAGAAATACCTCAAGTACTGCCAGGTGGTGGACCCGGACACCCATCGCCCCTACACCTCTCGCTACATCGGTTCCCTGGTGTCGGACTTCCACCGCAATCTGCTCAAGGGCGGGGTCTTCATGTATCCCTCCACCCAGAAGGCCCCGAACGGCAAATTGCGACTGTTGTATGAGTGCAACCCCATCGCCTTCATCGCCGAACAGGCCGGCGGCAAGGCCAGCGACGGGGTAGGCCGCATCCTGGAGATCCAGCCCGAGGGCCTGCATCAGCGTGTACCGTTCTATGTGGGGTCCCGGGCGATGGTGGATGACGTGGAGGCGTTGTTGGCGGAATATCCGGGCGAGTGAGTGGAGAAGGTCTCATT
>NZ_JAJNAO010000028.1:0-19255 GCF_022227625.1 Ectothiorhodospira variabilis
CGACAAGCGGCCTGATGCCGTCAGACCCAAGCCCGCGAAGGCCTTGAGCGATGCCGAGCGCCAGGCGGTACTGGACGTGTGTCATCAGCCCGAGTTTGCCAGTCTGCCGCCGGCTCAGATCGTTGCACGCCTGGGGCCGACCAGGGTACTTACCTGGCCTCGGAATCCACCTTCTACCGGATTCTGCACGACGCCAACGAACAGCATCACCGTGGGCGCATGGCGCCGCCCCGGCAACCCGGTCCACCGCCGCGACACCGGGCAGATGGGCCGTTGCAGACATGGAGCTGGGACGTGACCTACCTGCCCACAGCCGTGCGAGGCCAGTTCTACTACCTGTACATGATCATCGACATCTACAGCCGCAAAATCGTGGACAGTGAGGTCTTTGCATCGGAGAACGCCAACAACAGCAGCATCCTGATCCGACGGGCCGTGCTCCGGGAACAGTGCTGCCATGCGCCCCCCAAGTTGCATGCTGACAACGGTGGGGCCATGAAAGGCGCCACGCTGTTGGCCACCCTGCAAAAGCTCGAGATCAGTCCTTCTTTCAGTCGGCCGCCCGTGAGCAACGATAACGCCTTCTCCGAGGCGATGTTCCGCACCTGCAAGTACCGCCCCGACTATCCGGCGAAGGGCTTTGAGAGCCTTGAAGTGGCCCGTGAATGGGTCCATCACTTTGTCCAATGGTACAACCATGAGCATCGCCACAGTGGCATCCGTTATGTCACGCCTGACGAACGTCATCGAGGCCTGGATCACGACATCCTGGCGCGCCGTCACCAGCTTTACCAGGCTGCCCGTGCCGCTAATCCCGAGCGCTGGTCCGGGGAGACCCGTAACTGGACGCCGGTGGGTCCGGTGTGGCTCAACCCTGAAATTCAAAATGATCCTCGTGCTTCATTAGAGGCTGCATGACCCGGGTTCCAACCACCTTGACAGCCGCCGGAGGCACTCAATGCCCGATTCGGCAGCCGTGCCTTCTGCATCATCCGCTCTGTGTGGGAAACCAGCAAATTACGCGGGCAGAATCCCTTCGAAGTCCTGCGGGTGGCTGTGACAGCCTGAACAGCTACTTATTTGATTACCACCTGAGCCAACTTCTAGGGTGAGGGCATTTAATTATGATAAAGATTGATGGACGAATCGTCTTGATCGGGCGAGCGCCCTACGTAATCGCCGAGATGTCCGGCAACCATAACCAGTCGCTGGACCGAGCCCTGGCAATTGTCGACGCCGCAGCAGACGCAGGCGCACATGCCATCAAGCTGCAGACCTACACCCCGGACACCATGACCCTGGATCTGGACGAGGGAGAGTTCTTCATCAGCGACCCGAAATCACTGTGGGTCGGGCAGTCCATGCACAAGCTCTATGAACAGGCGCACACCCCCTGGGACTGGCATGCCCCCATCATGGAGAGGGCGCGGGAGCGCGGGATCGCCTGCTTCAGCTCGCCTTTCGATGAGTCGGCCGTGGATTTTCTCGAATCACTGGACTGTTCGGCCTACAAGATCGCCTCGTTCGAATGTATCGACCTGCCTTTGATCCGCAAGGCCGCCGCCACCGGCAAGCCGCTAATCATCTCCACCGGCATGGCGACCCTACCCGAGATCGGCGAGGCAGTGGAGGCAGCCCGAGGCGCCGGCTGCCAGGATCTGGTGCTGCTCAAATGCACCAGTACCTATCCCGCCAGCCCGGAGAATACCCACCTGCGCACCATCGCCCACATGCGGGAACTGTTCGGCTGCGAAGTGGGACTGTCCGACCACACCATGGGTATCGGCGCCTCGGTGGCCGCCGTGGCATTGGGTGCCACCGTGATCGAAAAGCATTTCACCCTGTCCCGAGCCGAGGGTGGCGTAGACGCCGCTTTCTCCCTGGAACCCCATGAACTGTCAGCCTTGGTCACCGAAACCGAACGCGCCTGGCAGGCACTGGGCGAAGTCCGATACGGCCCAACCGAAGCGGAAACCAAAGCCCGACTGCGCCGCCGGTCGCTGTACATCGCCGAGGATATGAAGGCGGGGGAGGTATTCACCCAGAAGAACCTACGCCGCATCCGCCCAGGCCATGGTCTGCCGCCGAAATACTACGATGTGCTGCTGGGCAAACGGGTGACGCGGGATGTGGCCAAGGGGACGGCGGTGTCGTGGGAGTTGGTGGGGTAAGCTGAATGGCCACGCAATCTGATCAGCGGCACGCTTGCCCCGCATGTGGCGAGGGGCCGCTCGAACAGCGAACTGACAGCCATGTCGTCGAAAATGCAGGGGTTAGCGAGCGAATTCCGCTCTACGTAGCACAGTGTGCAGCCTGCGGTTCAGAACTGGCAACCGCAACCGAGGCTAAGGCGAACAAACGGGCGGTCGTTGCCTTTCGCAAGAGGGTTGATGGATTGCTCACCGGAGGGGAAATGCGCGCGGCGCGTGAGGCCATGGGGCTGACCCAGGCTCAGGCCGCCGCCCTCTTCGGCGGTGGCAAGGTGGCCTTCTCGCGGTATGAGAACGACGATGTGACCCAGAGCGAGGCCATGGATAGCCTGATTCGCCTGTGCCGGAGTCAGCCTGCAAACCTGCGAGAACTGGCGCAACGCAAGGGGGTCGCTCTCGCGGGAGAGCCCAGAAACGTTGGCAACCTGCTCGACTCTCTGCTGACGCGTAACCTCAGCAGGATCAAATGTTCACTGGATATCCAACTAGGCCTGCCCTGTACCCACATCTTCCGCTGGACAAACGCCTACCGGGGCGGTTACGGTTCCTGGCATGCGAGCACAGAATCAGATCAAGCGTACGCTCAGTGAGCCGGAAAGTGTTGCCCGGGTGCAAGCCCTGATGCGGGAGTTTCCCGATGCCCATCGCACCGGGATTGCGGACAAGGTGTGTGCCACGTTCGCATTTGTGGACGCCCGCGGCCGTTTTCAGCGGGCGGGTTGTTTGAAGGCGTTGCGGTCCCTGGAGCGGTCGGGGCAGCTGACGCTGCCGGCGCCGCGCACCCAGCCGGGGCGGCGTGTCGAGCGGCGACTGGGTGAGCCGGTGGCGGCGCCGGTGGGTGTTGGGGGTGAAGTCACCGAGTTGGTGGATCTGGCCCTGGTGCGCGTGGACGATGCCGCGTATCGGGCCATCTGGAACGAGTTGATGGCGCGCGAGCACCCTCGCGGGATGGGCCCGCTGGTGGGGGCGCAGATGCGCTATCTGATTGGTTCGGCGCATGGCTGGCTGGGGGCACTGGGGTTTGCCGCCTCGGCGCTGCAGTTGGCGGCGCGCGATGAGTGGATCGGCTGGGATCGGGCCTTGCGCGAAGCGCAGCGCCACCGGATCGTGGGGCTGAACCGCTTCCTGTTGCGCCCGGGGATGGCTTGCCGGAACCTGGCCTCGTGGGCGTTGGGCCGGGCATTGCGGCGCCTGGGTAATGACTTCGAGGCGGTGCATGGGTATCGTCCCTGGCTGGTGGAGACATTCATTGAGCCCCCACACTCGGGCGTGAGCCTGCGGGCATCGAACTGGCGCTTGGTGGGCCAGACCTGCGGGCGGGGTCGCCAGGATCGCGGCCATGCGGTGGCCGAGACGCGCAAGGCGATCTATCTCTATGAACTGGCCCCCGATTGGCGCACGCGAATGGGGGTCGGCCCCGCCCCGGCACGGCGCGATGGACCGCTGGCGCCGGGCGAAGGATTGGACGCCGCGCAGTGGGCCGAGCACGAGTTTGGGGGCGCACCTTTGGGAGACAAGCGTTTGACGAAACGACTGGTGGACAGTGCCCAACGCCAGGGCGAGGACCCGATGCGGGCCTTTACCGCCGTGGCCCGAGACGACTGGCCGGCGGTGAAGGGTTACTACCGGCTGATTGATCAGCCACCGGAGTCCGAGGTGACCCCGGAGCACATCCTGGCACCCCATCGCGAGCGCACGCAGCGCCGGATGCAAGCGCAGGCCACGGTCCTGTGCCTGCAGGATGGGACGGATGTGAACTTCACCACGCATCCGCAAACCCGGGGGTTGGGTGTCATTGGAACCAACCAGACCGGGGCACAGAGCCTGGGTCTGCACCTGCACTCGACGCTTGCGGTCAATGCGGAGGGACTGCCGCTGGGGGTGCTGCGTGCCCAGTTCGAGGCCCCGCAACCACGGGGCGACAAGGCGCCAGCGCAGGAAGAGAAGAAGAGCTTTCGCTGGATCGCCGGCCTGCGAGATACGGCGGCCCTGGCGGCCACGCTGCCAGAGACCCGCGTGGTCAGCGTCGCCGATCGGGAGGCCGATGTGTTCGACCTCTATGCCGAGCAGCAGCAACACCCCCAGGTGGACCTGCTGGTCCGTGCCCAACATAACCGACGGCTCGCCGATGGGCGACGCCTGTTCGACACCGTTCGCGACACCGCCATCCGCGGGCAGGTGGTCGTTGAACTGGAGGGGCAGAGCCTGCGCCCCAAAACCAACAAGCGCCCCGCGCGCCTGGGCCGGGCCGCACGGCCCGCGGAACTGGCCCTGCGCTACTGCCCGGTGACGATCCGTGGCACACCCTCCGGTGCCGATCAAGCCGTGACCGTGGAACTGACCGTGGTCCATGCCGTGGAACTGGACCCGCCCACCGGGGTGGAGCCCATCGAATGGTTCTTGCTCACCACAGTCCCTGTCACCTCGGCCGAACAGGCCGCCGACATCCTGCGGTGGTATCGTTTGCGCTGGAGAATTGAAGATTGGCATCGCGTTCTAAAATCCGGCTGCAAGATCGACGAACTCGGTCACCACAGTGTCGAGCGCCTGGAGCGTGCCATCGCCATCCGCATGGTCATCGCCTGGCGTGTCATGCTAATGACGCTGCTCGGGCGCGAGGCCCCGGAGTTGCCGGCCGAGTTGCTGTTCTCGGACACCGAACTGCGCGTCCTGGGTGATTACGCCCGATCCCGACGCCGCGAGCGCCCCGATCGCCTTGCCGACGCGGTGCGCGAGATCGCCATCCTGGGGGGTGGTTACCTCAACCGCAACACGGATCCCCCGCCCGGCCACCAACTCATCTGGCACGGCTACACCCGGCTCGCCAGCATGAGCTTTGCCTATTCGTTGCGGGACGAAATCGAATGATCATGGTCGGCAAACATGACTGGCGTGCGACACTTGTGGGTAAAGGGCAGGGGTAGGCGAGTGAATCGTGATCTTAAAAGAGGCACACCTCTTGTGTGGGAGCAGTTGGGATGACCACGGTGGCGCAAAAATCACAAAGGGCCATAACCGGAGGTCTATTTTTTAACCTCGAATCGGTTTGGTTACGTGGACTGATAGCCTGAAAAACTAACTGGAGTAACTATGATGAATCAGCAAGAGTCCGAGATACTCAAGGAAAGCAGCAAGGAAGTCAACGAGTATCTTGAACGTGCCATTCCAGTGCTGGAAGGTCTATTGGTACCATTGCGGGAGGGGCGCAGTGTTGAGCCTATATCATCGTTAGCCTCTGCGGCAGATGGTTTGGGTGGGCTAGTGCAATATGCCTCGTCCGCTCGTACACTGCTTGAGTCTTATAATGCCGATCTTGCCGATGCATTCTATAACTTTGAGTCCCGTCTGGGTGCAGCACTTGAGCCACTGGTGGCGGGAATGGATGCACAAGACGCAGTACTGGTTGCCGATATCGTCGAGTATGAATTAATCCCTGCACTGAAGGAACTTCAAAGTGCTGTACGGGATGTCCTCGGCCAGTCCAATATCCATTAGGAGGAAGCCTGTGAGCGTCTCTGCCAGCGTAGAAGCTTCGCCTCTCTTTCAGAAAAACATGGAGGCTTTGCGCCGCCGTCACCCCAAGTTGGCGGGGCGTGTCTTAGCGGCTAACGGCTCGATCCATGACCTGGAAGTGGAGATGGGAAGACGTGGACAGCCGACCCTGAAAGCCCAAGACAATCAAGGGGCCTACTATCTGCACAGTCCTTATGATCCGATCCGCGAAGCCAATGCTCTGGTGGATAAGGAATTGGATCCTGCTGAATTGGAGGTAGTGGTCCTTTTAGGAGTTGGCCTTGGGTATTACATTGAGTCTGTCCTGCCATCTCTAGACCCCCGTGCCCAAGTCGTTGTGGTGGAACCTGATATCGCTGCATTCAGATTGGCGCTAGAGCATCGCGATATCACCGATTTGCTCAATTCAGAAAGAGTGATTTGGGTTGTTCAATCCAACCACCAGACAGCTGTAGATGAGGTGGTGCGTGCGCTGAATGCGGTTACCATAAAATCATGGTCTGCACTGATTCCGCCAGCGATAGCTCGTCGGTATATGGCATTTGCCAAACCGTTTGTATTGGTGTTGAGTTCTGCTCTAACAACCTTGAAGGTTCACTTGGCGACTCACATAAGGGCAGCCGACCTTTTTATCAGTAACACGTTTAAAAATCTTCCATATATCGCTGATGCTCCGGGTATTCAGGATGTACGTGGAGCATGGAAGGGCCGGCCGGTGTTGTTAATTTCCGCTGGTCCGTCATTGGATCAACACCTAGAGACTATACGCGCCTTCAAAGATCAAATTCTTCTTGTTGCGGTAGGGCAAGCATGGCGCACTTTAAGAAAGGCTGGTATTGAGCCTCATTTCATAGTAACGGTAGACCCCTTCGAAGGTAACCTACCTCATTTTGACGGTATGGAATCGGCGGGCGCCTGCTTGCTTGCAGACGCAGGAACGCATCCTCTTGTTGTCAAGCAATTTACGGGGCGTCGGATTTTTTGCCACTCTACTCACCCTGTGGATCTTCTGATGTCCCAAGTGTGTGGAGAGCGTGGCGTCCTGCCCACCGGCGGGTCAGTGGCTAATACTGCTTTTTCATTTGCTGTCAATTTGTCTGCAGATCCCATTATATTGGTAGGGCAGGATCTTGCATTTACAGGTGGCCAGACACATTCTAGAGGTAACGCTTATCGTCAGGCCGTGGATTCTATTGCAGAAGAAAAACGAAAGAGCTGGCGTGAGGTGCCAGGGTATGATGGAGGTAAGGTCACTACCAGTTCGCAAATGGATGTGTATCGGCACTGGTTTGAACGTTTTATTCTGAATCAGCCTGAGCTGCGAGTAATAAATTCCACGGAGGGTGGGGCACGTATCGAAGGTGCACGGCAGGTACCACTGTCAGAGGCCCTTGATATGTTTGCGAGTGATCAGGTCATTAATGTCAATGGCCTGTGGCCAAGCGACTTTGAAGTCTCGACGCACGATGAGCTCAAAAGAGGACTTCATAGTCTACGAATGAAGCTTTCCGAGTTTAAAGAGCTTTCTGAAGATATTGTTCATCTTTCTGGGGAATTAGGATCACTAAAAGACTTGCATGGTGAGCTACAGGGCGTGCCTGGCGCAGTCAAGCTAAACAGCCGACTGAAAACTCGCTTCCGAAAATACCGCCGACTCAAGCATCCTGCTCGTATTATGGTGGAAGCGTTTACCGCTCGATCGCGTATTGGTGCTCATACTGTGCTGCAGAAGCAGGAAAAGGATGAGCCCTTATCAAGCCGCCAAGGGTTGTCGCTTGCCCAGAGTTTTTATCGGGACGTAGCGAAAGGCTGCGATCAAGGGATTAAACTGTTGGAACAGACCTTGGATGAAGTCCATAAGAAAATGTCAGGCAAAGAGGTTTGAGAGGGTTTTTAAAGAGTATCATCCGGCGTGTTGATCACCTTATATAAGTCAGCCCTTCCTGCAGGTGCTTGTAAAGAACGCGTCGCATTTGCAATTAGGTCGGTGAGCGCGGCATTACGGCTTTGGCCTGTTGACTTGATGGCTGCGAAGCAGCCCAAGTTGGCCGGGGGGTGCGGCAGGCCGCGCAGGGCAGCAAACGACTAGCAGCGCCGGGCCCCAGACGGGCATGCCCGCTCCCGTTGGTGGCTTCGTCCTACTCATGATGCGGTCGGACTTGTCCACGCTGCTGGCACCACGTAAAGCTGGCCCGAGATGGTCTGTCCGCAGTCGGTGCAGGCCGCATCGTAGTGCCATGGCGACTCAATTCCGGGCGTGCGCCCTCTGGCGAACAACATGTTGGTGCGATTCCGGGCAATCAGAGATGTTCCTTCTTCTTTTCTGAAGCGGTGGAGATCAACGTCCCCCGGGTATCGCTTCAGCTCAATTCGGAATAGCCTGCCCCGTCATTCCCGATAAGCGGCCATATCTTGCCGCGAGCCGGTGACTTTGCTCCCTTCCCATCACGCGCGGCACCACCAAAGAGCCACTCGCGGAAAATTTTTGCCGTTTGCGGCTAAAGCTTGCCACTTTGGTGCCGATAACGGGTTTGAACGGGGATAAAACCTGCCGGCGACGGACTCCCGATTCACAGACCCATAGGGCCAAGAGAGGCCCAAACAAGGCTTAGGAGAACGATCATGTCACAGGTCATTAACACCAATATCGCATCGCTCAACGCACAGCGGAACCTGAATGCAACCCAGGGGCAGCTCCAGACCTCTCTTGAGCGGTTGTCGTCGGGTCTGCGGATCAATAGTGCCAAGGACGATGCTGCAGGCTTGGCGATTTCGGAACGGTTCAGCGCCCAAATTCGCGGCCTCAATCAAGCTGCCAGAAATGCGAATGACGGCATTTCGCTCGCGCAGACGGCAGAAGGCGCACTTTCTGAGATCAGTAATAATCTTCAGCGGATGCGAGAGCTTGTGGTGCAGGCTGCTAACGATTCGAACAGCGGAAGTGATAGGGAAGTTATTCAAAAGGAGATCGCAGCCCTGACAAGCGAGATTGGTAGGGTCATTGATCAGACGAAATTCAATGAAATTGAGGTGTTGAAAGCAAGTACAGAGCTAACCTTCCAGGTCGGGGCGAATAATGGAGATACGATCACTGTTAATCTTGAGGATATCCTTAATTTATCGACTGCAAGTTTTGGTACCGTAGATCTGACTGACATCGATGTTGGAGGCGCAAGTGCTGGTGCGATTGGCGATTTTTTGGATGAGCTTGACACTGCTATCACTGTTGTAGCTGACGCGAGGGCAGAATTAGGTGCTATCCAGAACCGCTTTGAGTCTGTTGTCGCTAATCTTAATAATGCGTCCGAGAATCTTTCTGCTTCTCGTTCCAGGATCCTGGACGCAGATTTTGCTCAGGAAACTGCCAACCTCACCCGGTCGCAGATCCTCCAGCAGGCCGGCACCTCGGTGCTTGCACAGGCGAACCAGGCACCCAATAATGTGCTTGCGTTGCTCCAGTAATACCCGGGGCTTGAGGTGAACGCAAAAGCCCGGGCGACAACCGTCCCCCGGGCTTTTGTTCTCCCCGCCATCGGGGGAGGAGATGGCAGATGGATACGAGAATGAATGTCATACCCATGAACCTGGCGCCGACGCGGCAGGCTAGTGGGCAGGAGATGGCCGGCAAGGTTTCGCCGTCGGACGCCGGTGGCCAAGGGCGGTCGGTGTCGCAGGCTGATGGGGCAATGTCGAGACAGGAGTCCTTGCGACCCGAGGCCCCAAACCCGGCCGAACTGGAAAAATCCGTGGATGCGGCAGTTGAACGCATCAATGAATTTGTCCAGGTGGTTCAGCGGGATCTGCAGTTTACGGTGGATGACTCCACCGGCCGCACCGTGGTGAAGGTGATGGATTCGCAAAGCGAAGAGATCATTCGCCAACTGCCGCCGGATGAGATTCTGGCGGTGGCTGCGCATCTTGAAGAGGTGCGCGGCCTGCTGGTCAAGGAGAAAGCCTGACCTGGTGCAGACCTTGCATGCTAAAGGTCAGCGCTGAGTCCATTCAGGCGGTGCGCGCCGCTTTCGTCGATCATTGGCGAGGGTGGTGGCGGTCACCGCCCTTTTGAGTTTGCAGGAGGTTGTCGTGAGCACAATCACATCCATGGGCGTAGGTTCCGGTATCGATGTACGCGGGCTGGTGGATCAGTTGGTGGCCGCCGAACGGGCCCCGAGGGAAAACCGGATCAATAGCCAGGAAAAACGCATCGAGGAGCAAATCTCGGGCCTGGGTAAACTCAAGAGTGGTCTATCGGACTTTGGCGCTGCGCTTGACGGCCTCAGTAGCGCTGGGGATTTCCGGCAGGTGGAAACCCGTGTTGTTAAGGAGGGCATGGTCACCGCCAATGCCCGTGATAATGCGCCGATCGGAAATTATGAAGTGGAAGTGACCCAGTTGGCACAGTCTCAGCGGCTGGCGACCAGTGTGGATCTCTTTGGCGACGTGGCGGATTTTTCGGCCGGCGGCACGGCTCTGGGCGCCGGTGACGTTACTATCACACTGGCGGATGGGACGACTGAAACCTTCACTTTAACCGAAGAGGCTTCAACGCTGGAAGATCTGCGTGCCGCGATCAATAACCAGTCCAGTAGCCTTCGCGCCTCGGTAGTGGATGATGGCAATGGCCCTAGGCTTACTCTAAGTACCACCCAGACGGGTGAGCAAAACGCCATATCCCAGATTGCCGTGAATGCTGGCGGTGAAGCGTTGCTCAATAAGCTTGGCTTCAATGCGGCAGATCTCGGTGTTGATCAGGACACCAGTGGAGGCTTCAGGCAGTTGCGCGCCGCGCAGGATGCGATTGTGAAGGTGGATGGCTTGGAAGTGACTCGCCCCACGAATGAATTGCGTGGCGTACTGGATGGTGTGGATCTCACACTGAATGATACCGGGACCACCCGTGTAGCGGTCACCGAGCAGGAAGGCACGGCGTTGGAGGCCGTTCGCGGCTTTGTTGAGGCCTACAATGCATTGCGCAGTCAGCTCAATGCGCTGAACGCCTTTAATCCGGATACCGAAGAAAGCGGTATTCTGAATGGTGACTCCACGCTTCGTGGCGTGCAGGATCGCATGGCGCGCATGGTGAGTAACCCGGTGGAAGGCATGGATGGCGCGGTTCGCGCATTGGCAGATCTGGGCATCAGCACGCAACGGGATGGCACGCTGGCCATCAACGAGGCCCGGTTGAGCGATCGGCTGGCCGAGGACCGCGAGGCAGTGGTTTCCCTGTTTACCCAGGCAGACACGGGTATTGCTGCGCGGATGAAGGGGGTGGTGGAGGAGTTCACCGGGCGTGACAGCATTATCAATACACGCACGGAAAATCTGCGGCAACAGATGTCCGGGCTGGCCGACGATCGTGAACGTCTGGAATACCGCATGGAGCGTATCGAAGCCCGTTACATCGCCCAGTTCAGTGCGATGGATGCCATGGTCGCGCAGATGAACCAGACCAGTCAGTTTCTGGATAATCAGTTGCAGGCCTTGCCGGGTAATAACCGCAAGTAAGGCACATGGCGGCTAAACTTTTCCCCTGGCTGGCCGATATCAGGGGTGTGGAGATACAGACCGCCGGGAGCGTCCAACCATGAATCAAGCAGCCATGCACAGAGGCATCAATCAGTACCAGCAGGTGGGCGCTGCCGGCGCCTCCTTTGCGGACCCGCATCGCCTCATCGAGATGCTCTTCGATGGTGGCATCGACCGGCTGGCCCAGGCCCGCGGTGCGGTGCACCGGGGGGATCGCAGCGCCAAGATCAAGTTCATCGGCAAGGCCTTCGATATCATCGGCGGGCTTCGCGGTGGGCTGGATCTGGAAAAGGGCGGTGACATCGCCGCCAATCTGGATAACCTGTACGAGTACATGCAGCGCCGCCTGGTGTCGGCCAATGCCCGCAACGATGCGGAGATCATTGATGAGGTGAGTCAGTTGCTCAACGAGATCCGCGAGGCCTGGAAGGCCATTCCGGCCGAGGTACGGAAGAATCCTGCGGCACATTCGGGCGGTGATCAGCCGGCTGTGCGACCGGTGGAGTGAAGCCTGGATTTTGAGGCGCCCGGGGTGTGTTGGCACTCCGGGCGTTTTTGCGTTTTGGGTTGGTCTATTCGCGGCCGAGGGCCGCTCCCACGGGAGGGTGTGATGAGTCAGGGTGTGGAGGATGTACTGGCGGCAGCGGCGGAGCTTGAGCGCCTGGCGCGGCAGCGGATCACCTGGGCACGCCAGGGTGAGTGGGATGCCCTGGTGGAGAGCGAAGCGCGGCGGGGGGAGCTGGCCGAGCGGATCCGAGTGGATGTGTTTGAGGGGCGCGATGACCTGGGCCGTTCCCTGGCCGAGCGGCTCACGCGGATACGGGATCTGGATGAGGAACTGGTGCCCCTGCTGGAGCAGGCCCGGGATGAGCTGGCGGTGGAGTTGCAGAAGGTTCAGAAGAAGGCGGCGGGGGCGCGGGCTTATGATCGGACGTCGCGGGGGGAGAAGGGGTGATCGCGGCATCGCCGTCCCTCGCCACCGCACGCGGTATCGTCCAGGCGAGAACCGAATAGCCTGCCCCGTGCGGTCTCGCCGGCCTGATCGGCGACGATGCGGCGGATGGTGCTTTGTTGCTGGGGGGGGAGGCGTCAGCCGAGGATGAAGCGTATCCCGCCGAGGATGAGGGCAGTCTGGGCCAACAGGGCACCCAGGGTCCATTTGATGATTTCCACTTTTTGATGGGCCATGTCTGCCCGGATGAGGGCGGTCTCCTTGTGGAGTTCTCCCCTGAGCTGCTCAATGTCTCTCTGCACGTCACCGCGCCACTGCTCGATATCCTTGCGCAGATTGGCTTCGATCTGCTTTGTCTCGCCGCGAAGCTGCTCGATCTCCTTGTACAGATTGCCTTCCATCTGCTTTGTCTCGCCGCGAAGCTGTTCGATCTCCTTGTGCAGATTGGCTTCGATCTGCTTTGTTTCGCCACGAAGCTGTTCGATCTCCTTGTGCAGATTGGCTTCGATCTGCTTTGTTTCGCCACGAAGCTGTTCGATCTGCTTATGCAGATTGCCTTCCATCTGCTTTGTCTCGCCGCGCCACTGCTCGATATCCTTGCGCAGATTGGCTTCGATCTGCCTGGTTTCGCCGCGCAGCAGTTCGATTTCCTTGACGAGTCGGAGCTCGGTTTCCTTGAGGGAAGTATTGGTGGCAAGGTCGTTGACGGCGGGGAAGCGGCGCTCCACGTGCTCGATGGCTTCCACAATGAGGCGCGCCCGGGTCTTTTCGTCCGGGGCGCTGCTGATCTGTTCGTAGAGGTCGATCACGGAGGTCATGGGTGGATTATTGCACCCCCCCCGCTACCGCGCCAGTCTTGCCAGATGCCTTTGATAACGCCGCATCACCAGCAGGTGCCCCACGGCCTGAAGTGGTTCAGATCCGGGTGGATGTGTTCGAGGGCCATGAGGACCTGACTCGGGCCCTGGCCGATAGGCTCACACGCATAATGGCGTGCTTTTGCTTGCCTTGTTGCTCAACGGCGTTCATGTTGGGATATACGCTCTGTATATCCCGGGGGCTCTTGGTGGAAACAAAAATTTTCAAGAGCAATCGTACCCAAGCACTGCGTCTGCCCAAGGCGGTGTGACTGACGCTTTCAACCCCTCCACCCGCGCGCTTCAAGATCCTTGAGGATGTTGTTGGTCACCTGAACCAGGGTGGGCACGTATTCGTGGCCGCTTTGCAGGGCGTTGGCCAGGATGTTGGGATCGTCGATATATTCGTGGATCATTTGATTGCGCAGTTTGCGCATGGCCATCCAGTCTTCAGTTGAAGGGACCCATCCCAGGCGCTCGGCCTTGTCCAGGTTATCGATGGCGGCGCCGGTCTTTTCGCCCAGGGCCTCCAGGTGGCGGGGGATCAGTTTGTCGCCCAGAGTGTCTTGCAGGCGGCCAAATCGTGCCACGAAGGCATCAGCGCGTTCGGCCAGGTCAATGTCCTGGGCCAGGGATCTGGCACGTGCTTCGGTGAACGGTTGAGCAAACAGGCGTGCATCGGTGAGGGCCAGGTGCCGGGCTTCCTTTTGTGCCAGGTCCGCGAGGAACCGCAGACGTTCGTGTGGCGTGGGTGGTTGGGGCATGGTTACAGGATCACCCCTTCGCGACGCGCCACATCATGGATTGGCAGGTGTCGCAGGTTGGGGGCGCTCAGGACCACATCGACTCTGCGGCCCTGCATTTGGCGACTTATCCTGGCGGAGAGGGTGGCCGAGAGTTGGGCGGGTTGCTCCACGGGTTCATCCAGTTCCACCAGGAGGTCCACATCCCCTCCACGGGCGGTGTCGTCCAGGCGAGAACCGAACAGCCGAACCCGGGCGGCCTCGCCGGCCTGATCGGCGACGATGCGGCGGATGGTGGTTTGTTGTTGGGGGGTGAGGCGCATGGGGTGAGTGTACTACGGTCGGCCGAATCCACCTATGCCTTGACAATAGGTTGAAACCTATATAGCTTCTTCCCTATAGTCGGAAGACCAACCCATGTGGCAGATAGAGCAGACCAGGACGTTTGAAGAGTGGTACTTTGCGCTGGACGACGCCGACCGTGAGAACGTGCTGGCAGCACTCTTGATGCTGAGGGAAAGGGGGCCAATGTTGCCGCGCCCCTACGCTGACACGGTGAATGGCTCGCAGTATCGCAACATGAAAGAGCTGAGGATCCAGAGCCAAGGGCGGCCGCTTAGAGCCTTCTTTGCCTTTGATCCTCAGCGGACGGGCATCATCTTGTGTGCCGGAGATAAGACCGGTAACAAGCGTTTCTACGATGATTTGATCCCAGTGGCTGACCGGGAATATGCGGCCCACCTGGAATCATTAAAGTGAGGTGAAAGCTATATGGCCCGCACCCTGGACCAACTGATTGCCAGCGAGAACCCTGATGTTGTCAATCGCGCCAAGGAGAAGGCTGATGCGATGCTGCTGGAACTCCGCTTATCGGAGGTTCGCCGTCTAGTGGAGATGACTCAGGCGGAAATGGCCGACGCGCTCGGCGTCAAGCAGCCAACGATTGCGGGCATGGAGAAGAGCGGCCAGGATCTCCGCTTGAGTTCCCTTAAACGCTACGTTGAAGCCATCGGCGGGAAGGTTCGTGTGGATATACAGCTTCCCGATGGCACTCATCACGGATTCTCACTGTAATTGTTTTGCTCGAGG
This sequence comes from Ectothiorhodospira variabilis, assembly GCF_022227625.1. NCBI lineage: Bacteria > Pseudomonadati > Pseudomonadota > Gammaproteobacteria > Chromatiales > Ectothiorhodospiraceae > Ectothiorhodospira > Ectothiorhodospira variabilis. Next base: position 14,891 of record NZ_JAJNAO010000028.1, read on the forward strand.
GCATGGAGCCATTGCCCCCCTACCGCGCCAGCCGGGCCAGATGCCGTTGATAACGCCGCATCACCAGCAGGTGCCCCACGGCTTGTGTCCATAGGTAGATGTACCAGGGCAGGGCGGGGGCGAAGTCGTGGATGGCGGCCAGGGTGTAGCGGTCGTCCAGCACGGTGTGAAACTCGAATCGCCCCTTGTCTTCAATATTTCTTGCCAGCAGGCCGCCGGTGATGCGGTAGACCTGTCGCCGTGCGTGGCTGGCGGCGGGATCGTGGATGAGTTCCAGGATGTTCAGGCGGGGCCAGCGCAGGTGGATGCGATAGCCGGCGTCCGGGTGTGTGGTGCTGGGTTGGCCGTTGTCCCGTGCGGGGGCGATGACCTCGGTGACCACCAGGGGCCAGCAGCATTGGGTGAGCCAGCGGAAGTAGTTGCCGGCCACCCAGGCGGCATTCTGCCCCGGGGGGAGGATGATGCGCTGGATGGAGCGCACCCGGCTGTCGCGGCGTAGCTGGGCCCGGGTGCGTTTCTGGATGGGCTGGCGGGGGCTGGGCTTGAGGCGTTGCCGGGGGTGGTCCAGGGCCTCGTTGAGGGCCTGTTCGAAGGGGATGGCGCCGGGGTTGATGTGCCGCTGCAGGGGGTTGTCGCGGATGATGGTGTCCCGGGGCAGGCTGTCGATCACCGGGGCCACCAGGTCGGTGGGGGTGCCGGTCACCCAGCGGGCGCCCAGGGCGGCGATGCGGGCGGGCAGCCAGGGCAGGATGATGAAGCGGCGTTTCAGGTTCAGGAGTCGGGCCGTGGTGCGCAGGGCCTCCACGTAGCTGATGTCCTGGGGGCCGCCGATGTCGTGGGGGCCGCTGAATTGTTCTGGCTGCCCCACGGCATGTTGAATGGCGCGGTTCAGGTCCTGCAGGGCGATGGGCCGGGTCACTGAGCGGGCCGACGGCGGCATGAAGAGCACGCCCATGCGCCGCACCAGTTCCACCATAAGTCGGCTGGCCGATCCTCCGGGGCCCACCACCAGGCCGGCGCGCAGTACGGTGATGGGCACGCCGTGGGCGCCCAGGACCATCTCCACTTCCCGTCGGCTCCACAGCAGGGTGGAGATGCGGAAGCTGTCGGGGATGTAGCCACCGACGAAGAGGATCTGTTTCACGCCATTGGCGGCGGCGGCGCGGGCGAAGTTGTCGGCCAGGATCAGGTCCATGTCCCGGGGCGCGGCCTGGGTGAGTCGGGAGGAGGGGGCCAGGGAGTGCACCAGGTAGATGGCGTAGTCACACCCTTGCAGTGCCCGGGTGACATCCTCCTGGGAGAACAGGTCGCAATGCTGCCACTGGATGCAGGCCTCGGGGTCGGGTGTTTCGGCCCGGGCCGGGGAGCGGGTGAGGGCGGTCACCGGGTATTCCTTCGCCAGTTCCTGGCACAGGGTGGTGCCGATAAAGCCGCTGGCGCCGGCCACGGTGATACGGGGGGTGTTGAGGGGGCAGGAGGGGGTGGGCATTTAAACGAATAATTTTGGTTTCAGATCACTTCCAGCTGTAGATGCTTTCCACAGGCCTTCAGGTAGCGACGCACGGTGCTGATGGACGGGGAATGCTGGCCTGATGCCAATGAGCGCTCCAGGCGAGCAATGGCCGGTGCCTTGGTACCCATGCGGGCAGCTACTTCAGCCTGCGTCAGCCCAGCCTCACGGCGAGCCTGTAGCAGCATGTCCAGCAAGGCGAACTCTTCACGGTTGACCCGCTCGTACTCCTCGCGGACCTCGCGGTTTTCCAGCGCTTTTGCCTTCAGTTGCTCATGAGTCAGCATCCTTTACCTCCTTGAGTCGCTTTTCGGCCAAGACTTTCTTCTGTGCCCTGAGGTCTTTGAAAGGGGGGCGAATATTAATACGGGCGTCCTTCTTGGATATGGCCTCTGCATATGCCCGATGCCGGTTTTGGGTGTTTGCAGCGTGAGCCGCCCTTTTCAAGGTTCCAGAATCGAACGCTTCGAGAATTTGCTTCTCTTCTTCATCGCCAAGCTCGCTCATTGTGGGCCTCCCCGGCACATCTTAATACAACGCACTTACAATGGCCGCCACCCCTGCCACCGCAGAGAGCCACAGCACTGCTGGCCTGAGCCAGCGGCGGTCCAGGTAGTCCACCAGGTAGCCGGAGATCCAGAACCCCATCACGATGCCCGGTAGCAGGGCCAGGCCCAGCAGCAGTTCTGTGGTGCCGAATCGGTCCAGGAAAGCCAGGGCGGTGAGGGCGACGATGCCTGCGGGTACGAAGATGGCCGACAGGGTGCCTCGCAGTCGGGGACCGGTCACGTTCTGGAAGGCCAGTGCCAGGGGCGGGCCGCCGATGGAGGTGATGGTGGCCATGAAACTGGACAGTCCGGCGGCGCCGATCAGATGATGGGGGCGTGGATCGGGCATGTGGCGGACAAGACTCAGGCCTACCCCGAGCAGCACCAGGATGCCCAGCAGCATTCCCAAGACCTGTTCCGCCACCACGCCCAGCACCAACGCGGCCATGGCGGTGCCGGCAAAGCTGCCGGGCAGGGCCCAGGCCACATCCCGTGGTTGAACGGCCCGCCACTCTCGCAGGAGGATGAGCAGTGGCAACGCCATGCCGACGATGAGCATGGGGGCGGGAATGAGTTGTGGGTGAATGAGGTACAGTAGCGGCGCGCCCAGCAGCGCCACGCCGTAACCGATGCCACCCTGTATGATGGCGCCGATGATGAGGACGAGGGTGGCCAGGAGCCATTGGTGGAGGGTGAGGGGGAAGTCCATGGCTGAGCTGGGGTTGAATCATCAACCTTCGGTCATGAACCTGGCTCGCATGGTGGTCACGAATTTGGCGTCAATTGCTGACCATTCATAGCCGAACCCCTTCCCGATCGATGTTGCGCAGCAAGATGGGGTTGGAATGATTTTCCGGGTGCTCCCATTCGTCGAGCCAGATCGGCAGTGGCGAGATGAGGATGCCGGTTTCGAGTAGAACATCGAAGGCGATATCAGCCATGTCAAGCTTGGTGGGCAGGAAGCGTTGATGCTCACCGCGCAGCAGAATGGCGACGTCTGCGTCACTGTCTGGGCGGTGTGTGCCACGGGCACGGCTGCCATAGATAATGGCTGCCGCTACGTCGTAGCGACTGGGGATCAAGCTGAGGAAACTTCGGACAGCTTCCTCTGTGTGATGGTCGATTTGATTACTCATGGGGAAAAACAACGGAACACGGTCTCATGATCGCTCCCGGCCAAGGAGAAAGCAATACGCGTATCCGGTCTTGGTCTGTGCCGACTCGGGATGAAGTGGGCGACGTGAATCTTTTTTCAAGAGAACTATGAATGTCTGATTTTTCCAACTTTACCGCCCAGCACCGCTTCTGCGTGGCGCCGATGATGGAATGGACGGACCGCCATTGCCGGTACTTTTTGCGCCTGCTCAGCCAGCGGGCATTTCTCTACACCGAGATGGTCACCACCGGGGCGTTGATTCATGGTGATCGGGAGCGCTTTCTGGCCTTTGATCCCGCAGAACATCCCGTTGCGCTTCAGTTGGGCGCTTCCGAACCGGAGGATCTGGCCCGGTGTGCCGTCATGGCGCAGGAGGCTGGGTATGACGAGGTGAATCTCAACGTGGGCTGCCCTTCGGATCGGGTGAGTTCCGGGCGGTTTGGGGCGTCTTTGATGAGGGAGCCGGAGCGGGTGGCGGATTGTGTGCGGGCCATGGGCGAGGCGGTGGATATCCCGGTGACGGTGAAGCATCGGATCGGGATCGATGATCTGGATTCGTATGAGTTTCTGGCAGGATTCGTGGACAAGGTGGCCTCGGCGGGTTGCCAGTTGTTCATCGTGCATGCTCGCAAGGCCTGGCTGCAGGGGCTGAGCCCGAAGCAGAACCGGGAGATCCCGCCGCTGTGCTATGAGCGTGTGCATCAGTTGAAGGCGGATTTTCCTCATCTTGCCATCATCATCAATGGGGGGCTGACCACCCTGGATGCCTGTCAGACGCAGCTGGAACATGTGGATGGGGTGATGGTGGGGCGGGAGGCCTATTACAACCCCGGCATTCTGGCGGATGTGGATCGGTTGCTTTATGGCGAGCAGGGGCCGGTGCCCACGCCCCATGAGGTGGTGGAGCGCTTCGTGCCTTATGTGGAGGCGCGCCTGGCCGAGGGTGTGCCCCTGCAGGCCATGACGCGGCATATCCTGGGGCTGTTCCCGGGCATGCCGGGGGCGCGAGCCTGGCGGCGGCATATCAGTGAGAATGCCCACCGGGACGGTGCAGGCGTGGAGGTGATTCTTGAGGCGCTGGGGAAGGTGCGGCGTCCTGAGATGCGGTGATCAGGCGTCCGCCCCCTCATCCCCAGCCCTTCTCCCCCGCG
>NZ_JAJNAO010000029.1:0-18011 GCF_022227625.1 Ectothiorhodospira variabilis
TGGGTCTTGCGGTTGGCCTTGTCCGCATGACCACAAGCCGGACACATCCGGCTGGTGTTGCGTGGATTCACCGCAATGACCATTCCACCGCGCCATGTCTGCTTATATTCAAGCTGGCGTCGGAACTCGGCCCATCCCTGATCCAGAATGGATCGGTTCAGGCCCGATTTGGCCCGGACATTTCGCCCCGGCAGATGGACCGTGCCTGCTGCCGACTTGGACATATTCCGTACCTGCAAGTCCTCTATCACAACGACTGCGTGGTTTTGGCTGATCGCGGTCGAGGTCTTGTGCAGGAAGTCGCGGCGGGCATGGCCGATGCGGGTGTGAATGCGCTGGATACGGGCTTTGGCCTTTTTCCAGTTGTTGCTGAATTTGACCTTGCGGCTCATCGCCCTTTGAGCCCGCGCCAGTTGCCGTTGGCGCTTTTGAAGGGCACTGGCCGGGGCAATGATCTCGCCGCTGGAGAGGGCGGCGAAGCAGGCCACCCCCATATCCATGCCGACGATGCTGCGAGCCGGGTGGCGGGGATCTTCGATCTCCTGCCGCGCCTGGATGGATACATGCCAGCGCCCGCCCGAGAGGGAGACGGTGACATTGCGCACCTCGCCCACCACCTTGCGGCTGTTGCGATAACGCACCCAGCCCAGTTTGGGCAGAAAAATACGGCTGTTGCCCTGGTCGAGTTTGATCTGTTTCGGATCGGGATAGCGGAAGCTATCGGACTGGCCTTTCTTCTTGAAGCGCGGAAAGTCCGCACGCTTGGCGAAGAAATTGGCGTAGGCGCGCTCCAGGTCCTTGAGCGTCTGTTGAAGCGGGTGCGTCGGTGCATCGGCCAGCCATGGCGTTTCCGGCCCTTTGCGCCACTCGGTGAGCAGCTTGCACAGTCCGGCATAGCCGAGCTTCTTCTCGCCTTGCTCGTAACGTTTCTTCTGCAACGCCAACGCCTTGTTGAACACGAACCGGCACGAGCCAGCGAAACGGCGCATTTGCCGTTCCTGATGGCCGCCGGGGCGTAGCTCAAACTTGAAGGCTTGGAGCTGTTGCATGCAGAGATTATAGTTTAGCCTACGAGCAAGGTCTGCACCGACTTCGAGGCACAACTGATCGAGATGGACGGCGAGGACGATCATATGCATCTGCTGGTGGAGTATCCGCCCAAGGTGGCCGTCTCGAACCTCGTGAACAGCCTCAAGGGCGTCTCCAGCCGTCTGCTTCGCAAGGAGCGCCCGGACATCGAGAAACGCTACTGGAAGGGCGTGCTGTGGTCGCCGTCCTACTTCGCATCCTCCTGCGGCGGCGCGCCGATCTCCATCGTGCGCCAGTACATCGAGCAGCAGCAGACACCTCACTGAAACCCAAGGACGGCTACGCCGTCCGCGCTATCCTTCCCCGCCCTGAACGGCGGGGCTTGTCGCGCGCTGGGTCGTTGCCGTAATGAATCTGCATCGGGAGCCTGGCTACTGGAAGGGGCGTCGTTGAGTGCCGAATCGGGTAAGGACGGGTGTTTAGCCCGCCCTCCCCACACCACCTGGCATGCGGGTCCGCACCACGCGGTTCACAAGAAGGGAGCACACACGACGATTTCAGGTATAACCATGCGCTTTCATCCATTGATCGCGGATGCTGATCAAGCCCTGGCGTTTCAGCCAGTCATTGGTCATCCCGGTCTGGGTGCCGAGGGATCGGGACAGGTGCCAGTAGCTTTTGGAGCTCATGCCTGTCCAGATGGCGGCACGTTTTGGCGTTCCCAGGGCCAGCAGGTGGAGGATGTGGACATATTCCATCAGCGTCTTGAGCCGGTGATCCATGGACATGCCCCAGCTCCGGCCGGTGAGCTCCACACGGACAAATTACTCGCTGCGCTCATTATTTGTCGGTGAGCGCAGCGTTATGCGACCAGGAGGGTAGCCAGGGAGATGTCATGCCACCGAAAGTTCGAGAACTAATCAAATCCCTCAAACAAGCCGGCTTCGAGGATCACGGTGGCAAGGGAAGCCACCGGAATTTCATCCACCCAAACGTGTCGAAGCCTGTGACGATTTCTGGCAAACTCGGGGATGACGCCAAGAAATACCAGATACGGGCTGTAGGGAAGGCAGTCCAGGAGTCGAAGAAATGAAAGAAAGTGCCCTTTACGCCAAGATTGTGGAATGGTCCGAAGAGGATCAGTGTTTTGTGGGTAGCGCGCCGGGCCTGCTTTATGGAGGTTGCCACGGGACGGACGAAAAGGAGGTCTTCGCCGAACTCTGCCAGATTGTAGAAGAAGCCATCGAGCTGTATCAACAGGAAGGCAAGCCCCTTCCTCCCCCTACGGCTGGCCGCGATCTCGCCAATGCCTTGCAGCAAATCGCATAACGAGTTGGTGAACTGATTGACCCCGCCACTGTGGATGGCGAATCAGTAGTGATACCGAAGCTGAGCGATCAGCAAAGCGTCATCTGTCACCTTGTAGATCATGCGGTGTTCATCGTTGATTCGACGGGACCAGTAACCTGCGAGGCCATGTTTGAGGGGTTCCGGTTTGCCGGCGCCTTTGAACGGTTCGCGCTTGGTTTCCTTGATCAGTGTGTTGATTCGGAGAAGGGTGTTTTTGTCAGTTCTCTGCCAGTGCAGGTAGTCTTCCCATGCGTGCTCGGAGAAGATGAGTTTCATTCAGGAAGTTCCTTTTCCTGGCCGCCGCCTTGCTCCAGCTCGGCAATGGATTCCAGCAAGCGACGGGCATTTTGGGGTGTGCGCAGGAGGTAGGCCGTCTCTTGCAACGCCTCGTAGTCCTCAAGAGAGAGCATGACCACGGACTGGGCCTTGCTCCGGGTGATGATCACGGGAGCATGGTCCTCACAGACCTGCTCCATGGTTTTTGCGAGATTGGCTCTGGCGGCTGTGTAGCTGATGGCATCCATCAGGTTGCTCCTGTACAGGATGTTGTATCGGTGCAGGATACTGTACAGTGAGCGCCTTGCCAATCGATGGCATGTCACCCCGGGAAATCCCCGTCCACGTAATACCACCGCCCATCCACGCGCTGGAACCGGCTGCGTTCGTGCAGGCGTATGCCCCGGCCGGCGATGCGGGAGCGGGCCACGAACTCCACCTCGCCGCGGTCATCCCCCACGCCGCCAGCTGACGTGGCACGGATGCTCAGCCCCAGCCACTGCTGGTTTGGCTCCAGTTCCAGCAGGGGAGGGCGTGTCCTGGGCAGCCAGGTGTCCAGCAGGTAGTCGGTCCGCCCCTCCACGAAGGCGGTGTACCGAGAGCGCATCAGGGCTTCGGCCGTTGGGGGGAGGGAGGTGCCATCCAGAAAGGGGCCGCAGCAGCGTTCGCGGTGGAGGCCGGAGCCGCACGGGCAGGGTGCGTTGTCAGCCCGTGGCGGGTGCTTGCGTTTTGGCATGTGGGTTCTCTTCGGAAGGGGGGTGATCCAGTGTATGGCCGGCGGTAGTGAAATTCCCACCAGATCATATTATGATCGACCCTTTTCCCCTCGCTTCCGTGCGGCGCGCTCATCACGCGTCCGGGAGCGACCCCGAGACCAGGCCCGCAGAGCGCGCAGCAGGAGACCCAGACCGTGGAATTGACCGGTGCCGAGATATTTGTCCGATGCCTGCAGGAAGAGAATGTCGATACCTTGTTCGGCTATCCTGGGGGCTCGGTACTGCACATCTACGACGCCCTGTACCGTCAGGACAAGGTGGAGCACATCCTGGTGCGCCATGAGCAGGCCGCCGTGCACGCTGCAGAGGGCTACGCCAAGTCCACCAATCGCCCCGGTGTGGTGCTGGTGACCTCCGGCCCCGGGGCCACCAACGCGGTCACGGGCATCGCCGATGCCTACATGGATTCCGTGCCCCTGGTGGTCTTCAGTGGCCAGGTGCCCACCAGCCTGATCGGCAACGATGCCTTCCAGGAAGTGGACACCGTGGGCATCACCCGGCCCTGCGTGAAGCACAATTTCCTGGTGAAGGACGTGAAGGACCTGGCCACCACCATCAAGAAGGCCTTCTACGTGGCCACCACCGGGCGCCCGGGGCCCGTGGTCGTGGACATCCCCAAGGACATCACCGCCGACAAGTGCGAGTTCCAGTATCCGCGCTCCATCAAGATGCGCTCCTACAACCCCACGGTGAAGGGGCATCCGGGGCAGATTCGTCGCGCGGTGGACCTGATACTCTCCGCCCGTCAGCCGGTGATCTACAGCGGTGGTGGGGTGATCCTGAGCAATGCCTCCAAGTCGCTGACCGAGCTCACACGGCTGCTGAATTACCCCATCACCAACACCCTGATGGGCCTGGGCGCCTACCCCTCGTCGGACAAGCAGTTCATCGGCATGCTGGGGATGCACGGCACCTATGAGGCCAATATGGCCATGCATCACGCGGATGTGCTGATTGCCATCGGCGCCCGCTTTGATGACCGGGTGACGGGCAATATCGAGAAGTTCTGTCCCAATGCCCGCATTGTCCACGTGGACGTGGATCCGGCCTCCATCTCCAAGAACGTGAAGGTGGATGTGCCCATCGTCGGTCAGGTGGACAGCGTGCTCAAGGCCATGATCAAGGAGATCAAGGCCGGGGAGCGCCGCCCCGATCCCGAACCGCTGGAGAACTGGTGGAAGCAGATCGACGAGTGGCGCTCCATGGACTGCCTCAAGTACGATCGCGACAGCGAGCTGATCAAGCCCCAGTACGTGCTGGAGACCCTGCATCGCCTCACCCAGGGGGATGCCTTCGTCACTTCCGACGTGGGGCAGCATCAGATGTGGACGGCCCAGTTCTACGGCTTCGACAAGCCCAATCGCTGGATCAACTCCGGCGGCCTGGGCACCATGGGCTTCGGTCTGCCGGCGGCCATCGGCACCCAGTTGGCCCACCGGGACGAGACCGTGGTCTGTGTGACCGGCGAGGCCAGCATCCAGATGTGCATCCAGGAGTTGTCCACGGCCCTGCAGTATCATCTGCCCATCAAGGTGGTGGCCCTGAACAACCGCTACATGGGCATGGTGCGCCAGTGGCAGGAGTTCTTCTATCAGGGGCGTTATGCCATGTCCTACATGGATGCCCTGCCGGACTTCGTGCAGCTTGCCGAGGCCTACGGGCACGTGGGCATGCGCATTGAGTCGCCGGGCGACGTGGAAGGGGCGCTCAAGGAGGCCCTGGACATGAAGGATCGTCTGGTCTTCATGGACTTCATCACTGACCAGAGTGAGAACGTCTATCCCATGATCCCGGCCGGTGCGGGCCAGAACGAAATGATCCTCCTGTAATCATGCGACACATTATCTCGATACTGATGGAAAACGAGTCCGGTGCCCTCTCCCGGGTTGCCGGCCTGTTCTCGGCTCGTGGCTATAATATTGAATCGCTGACCGTGGCGCCCACCGAGGATCCCACCCTGTCCCGACTGACCCTGGTCACCCGGGGGTCGGACCAGGTGATCGAGCAGATCACCAAGCAGCTCAACAAGCTGGTGGATGTGGTCAAGCTGCTGGATTTGACCGAGCATCGCCACATCGAGCGCGAGATGATGCTCATCAAGCTCAAGGTGCAGGATGCCGACCAGCGCGCCGAGGTGATGCGCATGGCCGAGATCTTCCGCGGTCACATCATCGATGTGAGTGCCGCCACCTACGTGGTGGAGCTCACCGGCGACAGCGACAAACTGGACGCCTTTGTGGAATCCATGAGCCACTTCGAGGTGATCGAGGTGGTGCGCTCCGGCGTCATGGGGATTGCCCGTGGCGACGTGGCCCTGAAACTCTGATTGCTCTTTCCCTTCAACCCAACGTTCATTTTCCGGGGATTTACCAAATGCAGGTCTATTACGACAAAGACGCCGATCTTTCCATCATCCAGGGGATGAAGGTGGCCATCATCGGTTATGGCTCCCAGGGTCATGCCCATGCCAACAACCTGAAGGATTCCGGCGTCGACGTGACCGTGGGCTTGCGCCCGGGTTCGTCCTCCGCCAAGAAGGCCGAGGACGCGGGCCTGAATGTGAAGAACATCGAAGTGGCCGTGAAGGGTGCCGACCTGGTGATGGTGCTGGCCCCGGATGAGCATCAGGCCGACCTGTATGCTCAGCAGATCGAGCCCAACCTGAAGGAGGGCGGTGCCCTGGCCTTCGCCCATGGCTTCAATGTGCATTTCGAGCAGATCCAGCCCCGCGCCGATCTGGACGTGCTGATGATCGCCCCCAAGGGCCCCGGTCACCTGGTGCGTTCCACCTACACCCAGGGTGGCGGTGTGCCCAGCCTGATCGCCGTCTACCAGGACGCCACGGGCCGCGGCCGGGAGATCGCGCTGTCCTATGCCTCCGCCAATGGCGGTGGTCGTGCCGGCATCATCGAGACCACCTTCAAGGACGAGACCGAAACCGACCTGTTCGGCGAGCAGGCCGTGCTCTGCGGCGGTGCCTCTGCCCTGGTGCAGGCCGGTTTTGAAACCCTGGTCGAGGCGGGGTACCCGCCGGAGATGGCCTACTTCGAGTGCCTGCACGAGCTCAAGCTGATCGTTGACCTGATGTACGAAGGTGGCGTGGCCGACATGCGCTACTCCATCTCCAACACCGCTGAATACGGTGATATCACCCGGGGCCCGCGCGTGGTGAACGAGCAGACCAAGGAAGAGATGCGCAAGATCCTGAGCGAGATCCAGACCGGTGAGTTTGCCCGTGAATTCATCCTGGAAAACAAGGCCGGTGCGCCGCGCCTGAAGGCCAGCCGTCGCCTGGCCCGCGAGCACGATCTGGAAGTGGTGGGCAGCCGCCTGCGGGACATGATGCCCTGGATCAAGGACAACAAGATCGTCGACAAGTCCAAGAACTAAAGCCTCAACGCCCCGGGTGCGCGCCGCGTGCCCGGGGCCGGGATGATCATGTTACCCATTGCTCCGGAAGGACGTGCCTATCTTGCGCTGCTGGCCGTGTTGGTGGCCGTGGCGCATTTGTTTTTGGGCGTGTGGGCCGCCCCCACGTGGCTGTTGCTGCTGGGCGGCTTTTTTGTGTTTCGTAACCGGGGGCGGGATACACCCTCCCGCCCGCTGGCCGTTTTCAGTCCGTTGGATGCGCGGGTGACGGCCGTGGACGAGTGCCACGACCCGTTCCTGGAGCGTCCGGCGTTGCGCATCACCCTGCGCCAGAACTGGCGTGGGGAGTTCAATATGTACAGCCCGCTGGAATGCCGGGTGCAGCAATTCTTCCGTCGCAAGACCGATAATGCCGTGGATGCCAGCGGACATCTGGCCGTCTGGTTGAAGACCGACGAGGGGGATGATGTGGTTGTGGCCATGCAAAGTCGTTCCTGGCCGCATGTATTCAATTGCATGGCCGGTAGCGGCGATCGTCTGGGCCAGAGCCGTCGTTGCGGCTTTCTGGGGTTTGGCCGGTGGGTTCAGGTTTACCTGCCCCCCACGTCGCGTGCCGAGGTGCGGCCGGGCCAGCGTGTGGCTGCGGCGACGGATGTGATGGCCACCCTGGTCCATAAAAAGCAGGAAGCCGAGTCGTGAACGACGAAGGTGAGGCAACGCCCCCACGGGGGCGGCGCGGTATCTACCTGCTGCCCAACCTGTTCACCACGGGGGCGCTGTTTGCCGGTTTCTACGGCATTATCGCCGCCTTTGAGGGGCAGTTCACCGCGGCGGCAGTGGCGATCTTCGTGGCCATGATCCTGGATGGCGTGGATGGGCGCGTGGCCCGCATGACCCAGACCCAGACCGCCTTCGGGGCCGAGTATGACTCCCTGGCGGACATGGTCTCCTTTGGCGTGGCGCCCGCCATCATCATCTATTTGTGGGCCCTGTCGGGGCTGGGGCAGCTGGGCTGGGTGGTGGCCTTTTTCTATGCCGCCGCCACCGCCCTGCGTCTGGCCCGGTTCAATGTGAAGGCGGGTAGTTCCGACAAGCGTTTTTTCCAGGGGCTGCCGAGTCCATCGGCGGCCGCCGTGCTGATGGGGATGGTGTGGGTATGGAATGAGTTGGGCTTTGCGGGTCAGGATCTGTTCCTGCTCGCGTTGCTGCTCACGGTGCTCAGCGGTGCGGCCATGGTGAGCAATCTCACCTACTTCAGTTTCAAGGATATGGATTTTCGTCACCGCGTGCCGTTCTTTGTCGTGCTGGGGGTGCTTTTCGCGGTGATGCTGACAGCCCTGGATCCGGCCAAGGTGCTGTGGACAGGGTTCTTGCTGTATGCCCTGTCCGGCCCGGGCTTGGCGCTGCTGCGCTGGCGGCGCAAGCGCATGCTGCGTGCCGGAGGGGATTGACCCTGTTCGCGCATTGACGCGGTGGAAATATGGGTTTAATATCCACGGCTTCCGCGTCGCCTTGGCTGTTTGTGAGGTTGGGAAATCCGGGGTATAGCGCAGTCTGGTAGCGCGCCTGCTTTGGGAGCAGGATGTCGGGGGTTCGAATCCCTCTACCCCGACCATAAAGACCCGGAGGATGCGTGGACTCCGCGCCCGTAGCTCAACTGGATAGAGCATCGGCCTTCTAAGCCGAGGGTTGCAGGTTCGAGTCCTGCCGGGCGCGCCATTTGCCGGGTGACCGGTGGCAGTGTTGAAAATGATGGTGGCCGTAGCTCAGATGGTAGAGTCCCGGATTGTGATTCCGGTTGTCGCGGGTTCGAGCCCCGTCGGCCACCCCATCTTCTGGCAGGGTATCTGGCGACCCTGGCAGTAACCCGAAAGCGGGTACCAGTCAGACGGGCCGTTAGCTCAATTGGTAGAGCAGTGGACTCTTAATCCATTGGTTGAAGGTTCAAGTCCTTCACGGCCCACCATTTTGTGTGTTTCGAAAAGGCCCGGCGCATGCCGGGCCTTTTCGTATCTGCGGCACGGGCGGCGCAATGGGTTATAGTGCGTGTGGCGTGCTTGTATAATCCCGGGTTTGCACGGTTGGTAATGGATGCATGCGAAAGTGGCGGAACTGGTAGACGCGCTGGATTTAGGTTCCAGTGGGGAAAACCCGTGAGAGTTCGAGTCTCTCCTTTCGCACCAATTTACGCGTTTGGCAAGTCGAGCCCGCAGTGGCTGCAAGGCGCCCCAAGGGACGCCGGGTTTGCCACGACTCAAGATTCGAAAATTTAGAGGCGAAGAGGTTTTCATTCCATGCAAGTATCAGTGGAGTCCCTGAGCAACCTGGAGCGGCGGATGACGGTGCAGGTGCCTGCCGAGCGCATTCAGGAAGAGGTGGATCGTCGCCTCAAGTCGCTGGTCAAGCGCGTGCGCATCGATGGTTTCCGTCCCGGCAAGGTGCCCCTCAAGGTGGTGCAGAAGCGCTACGGCGAAGGTGTGTATCAGGAAGTTCTGGGCGAGATCCTGCAGTCCTCCTACCAGGAGGCCCTGGCTCAGGAGCGCATCATCCCCGCCGGCACCCCGGACATCGAGCCCCAGTCCATGGAGGCGGGTCAGCCGCTGGAATATGTGGCCACCTTCGAGGTGTTCCCCGAGGTGCAGCCTGCCGACATGTCCGGCGCCCAGATCAAGCGTCCTCAGGTGGAGATCACCGAGGCGGATGTGGACAAGGTGATCGAGTCCCTGCGCAAGCAGCGCCGTGAGTGGGTGGATGTGGAGCGCCCGGCCGCTGAAGGAGACCAGGTGGTGGTGGACTTCAAGGGCACCCTGGATGGCGAACCCTTCGAGGGCGGCGAGGCCGAGGACGTGCCGATTGAACTGGGCCAGGGTCGCATGATCAAAGACTTTGAAGACCAGCTGCCTGGCGTGACCCCCGGTGAGGAAAAGACCATTGAGGTGAACTTCCCCGAGGATTACCCGGCCGAACACCTGGCAGGCCGCACGGCCGAGTTCGCGCTCACCGTGAAGAAGGTCCAGGAGGCTTCCCTGCCGGAGCTGAACGACGAGTTCGCCAAGGCCTTCGGCGTGGAAGAGGGCGGCATGGAGAAGCTGCGCGAGGAAGTGAAGAACAACATGTCCCGCGAGATGGCGCAGGCGGTCAAGGCACGGGTCAAGGACCAGGTCATGGACGCCCTGCTGGAGCGTAATTCCGTCGACCTGCCGTCAGCCATCGTGCAGGAAGAGATCAACCGCCTGCGCGAGCAGACTCAGTCCCGCTACGGCATGAACCAGGAAGGGGCGCCGCAGCTGCCCGACGAGCAGTTCAAGGCAGACGCCGAGCGACGCGTTGGCCTGGGGCTGGTGATCCGCGAGATCGTTCGCCAGCACGATATCAAGGTGGACCAGGACAAGGTCACCGCCGAGCTGGAGGCCATGGCCGCCGGTTATGAAGATCCGCAGCAAGTGATCAGCTATTATCGTGGTAACAAGCAGGCCATGAGCGGATTGGAAGCCATGGTGCTTGAGCAGCAGGTGGTCGAATGGGTGCTGGCCCAGTGCGAGGTCAGCGACGAACCCATGAGTTTCGACGCCCTCATGAATCCTTCCCAGGAGAATCAGGCCTGATGCAAGATGATGGTTTGACAAGTGGTGGGGCCCAGGATACCCGGGCCCTGAACCTGGTGCCCATGGTGGTCGAACAGACCGCCCGTGGCGAACGCGCCTATGATATTTACTCACGCCTGCTCAAGGAGCGGGTGATCTTTGCCGTGGGTCCGGTGGAAGACTACATGGCCAACGTGATCGTGGCCCAGATGCTGTTCCTGGAGTCGGAGAACCCCGACAAGGACATCAGCCTCTACATCAATTCGCCGGGCGGTGTGGTCACCGCCGGCCTGGCCATCTACGACACCATGCAGTTCATCAAGCCGGACGTGAGCACCCTGTGCATCGGTCAGGCTGCCAGCATGGGTGCCGTTCTGTTGGCCGGTGGCGCCAAGGGCAAGCGTTACTGCCTGCCCCATTCGCGGGTGATGATCCACCAGCCTCTGGGTGGTTTCCAGGGCCAGGCCACGGACATCGATATCCACGCCCGGGAAATCCTGAAGGTTCGGGATCAACTCAATGGCATCCTGGCCCGCCACACGGGGCAGTCCATTGAGCGTATCGCCGAGGATACCGAGCGGGATCGTTTCCTGAGTGGCCCGGAGAGCCAGGAATACGGCATTGTGGACAAGGTGCTCGACGTCCGCACGCCGCCGGCGAAGCCCTGATAGTCGGGTGCCGGGCGCGCTCCGGCACCCAATAACCCTGCCCGCGGGCGGCTTGCATCCTGCTGATAAAAGGGGCAAGGTGTAACCGAACGGTACGAATTGAGGTCGGCGATGAGCGACAACAAAGGCAAGGATTCGGACAGCGGGAAACTGCTTTATTGCTCCTTTTGCGGCAAGAGCCAGCATGAGGTGCGGAAGCTGATCGCGGGTCCGTCCGTGTTCATCTGCGACGAGTGCGTGGAGCTGTGCAACGACATCATCCGTGAGGAGATGCAGGAGCAGGCGGCCGCCTCGGGCAGCAAGTTGCCCACGCCCCACGAAATCAACCAGATTCTCGACGAATACGTGATTGGTCAGGAGCGGGCCAAGAAGATCCTCTCCGTGGCCGTGTACAACCATTACAAGCGTCTGGAAGCCAAGAGCGGCAAGGACGACGTGGAGCTGGCCAAGAGCAACATCCTGCTCGTTGGCCCCACCGGCTCGGGCAAGACCCTGCTGGCCGAGACCCTCGCCCGCCTGCTGAATGTTCCCTTCACCATCGCCGATGCAACCACCCTCACCGAGGCGGGGTACGTGGGCGAGGATGTGGAGAACATCATCCAGAAGCTGCTGCAAAAATGCGACTACGATGTGGAAAAGGCCCAGACGGGTATCGTCTACATCGATGAGATCGACAAGATCTCCCGCAAGTCCGACAACCCCTCCATCACCCGTGATGTATCCGGCGAGGGTGTGCAGCAGGCACTCCTGAAGCTGATCGAGGGCACCGTGGCGTCGGTGCCACCCCAGGGTGGCCGCAAGCACCCTCAGCAGGAATTCCTGCAGGTGGATACGCGCAACATCCTGTTCATCGTGGGCGGGGCGTTCTCCGGCCTGGAAAAGGTCATTCGGGACCGCACCGAGAAGGGCGGTATCGGCTTCTCTGCCGAGGTGAAGGCCAAGGATGAATCCCGTTCCAGTTCCCAGGTGCTGTTTGGCGTGGAGCCGGAGGACCTGGTCAAGTTCGGTCTGATCCCCGAGTTCGTGGGTCGGCTGCCTCTGGTGGCCACGCTGGAGGAGCTGGATTCAGATGCCCTGATCCGCATCCTCACCGAGCCCAAGAACGCCCTGACCAAGCAGTATCGCAAGCTGTTCGAGATGGAAGGGGTGGAGATCGAGTTCCGCGAGGATGCCCTGCGGGCCGTGGCCAGGAAGGCCATGGAGCGCAAGACGGGTGCCCGTGGTCTGCGCACCATTCTGGAGCAGGTGCTCCTGGACAGCATGTACGAGATCCCCTCCACGGAGAATGTCTCCAAGGTGGTCATCGATGATGCAGTGATCATGGGGGACGCCAAGCCCTACCTGATCTACGAGAACTCCGACTACCAGAAGGCCGCGTCGGACTGATCGGTATCCCCGGCGCCATGCTGGCCAAAGGGGGGCAGATTCAGATCTGCCCCCCTGTTCTGGTTTTTCTCACCATTCACCCCCCTTTTCTCTCGTTTTGACCCTCCCAGGCTGGAATTTCCGGCTTTTTTTCCTTTGGTCCTTGAATTCGCCGTTAACATACCCATCAAATAAGGTATTGGCGCGTGCCACCCCCCGCGCGCCGTGGATCGGCGGGGGCCCATACCGAATCCAGACGAGACCCAAGCACCATGGATAACGAACAGAAGACCCAAGCAGCCACCAACGAGCCCATCCAGACGGTGCCCGTCCTGCCGCTGCGGGACGTGGTGGTCTATCCCCATATGGTGATCCCGCTCTTCGTAGGTCGCGAGAAGTCCATTCGGGCGCTGGACACCGCCATGGAAAACAACAAGCAGATCCTTCTGGTGGCCCAGAAGAGCGCCGAGGTGGACGAGCCATCGGCGAAAGAGATCCACCGGGTGGGCACCCTGTCCACCATCCTGCAACTGCTCAAGCTGCCCGATGGGACCATCAAGGTCCTGGTGGAAGGCTCGGAGCGGGCGCGGGTGATGGAACTCACCGATGGCGAGGAGCATTTCTCGGCACAGATTTCCATGATCCCTCAGGAGACCAGCGTCGACGAGCGGGAGATGGAAGTGCTTACACGTTCGGTGCTCAATCTCTTTGACCAGTATGTGAAGCTCAACAAGAAAATCCCGCCCGAGATCCTCACTTCCCTGGCGGGCATCGAGGACGCTGCGCGCCTGGCGGATACCATCGCCGCGCACATGTCCCTGAAGATCGAGGAGAAGCAGAAGATCCTCGAGGTGGATGACGTGCGCACCCGCCTGGAGCACCTGATGTCCCTGATCGAAGGGGAGATCGACATCCTGCAGATCGAGAAGCGCATTCGCGGCCGCGTGAAGCAGCAGATGGAGAAGAGCCAGCGGGAGTACTACCTCAATGAGCAGATGAAGGCCATCCAGAAGGAGCTGGGCGACCTGGAAGATGCCCCCAACGAGTTCGAGGAGCTGCAGCGCCGGGTGGAAAAGGCCGGCATGCCCAAGGAGGCCAAGCAGAAGGCCCAGAACGAGCTCAACAAGCTCAAGATGATGTCACCCATGTCGGCCGAGGCCACGGTGGTGCGCAACTACGTGGAATGGCTCACCAGCGTGCCCTGGAAGAAGCGCTCCAAGGTGCGCAACGACATCGAGGAGGCCCAGCGGGTTCTGGACGAGGATCACTACGGTCTGGAAAAGGTGAAGGAGCGCATCCTCGAGTACCTGGCCGTGCAGCAGCGTGTGCGCAAGCTCAAGGGCCCCATCCTGTGCCTGGTGGGCCCGCCGGGGGTGGGCAAGACGTCCCTGGGGCGTTCCATCGCCCGGGCCACCAATCGCAAGTTCACCCGCATGTCCCTGGGTGGGGTGCGCGACGAGGCCGAGATCCGTGGTCACCGGCGTACCTACATTGGCGCCCTGCCGGGCAAGATCGTTCAGAACCTGTCCAAGGCGGGTACGCGTAATCCGCTGTTCCTGCTGGATGAGATCGACAAGATGGCCATGGACTTCCGGGGCGACCCGGCTTCGGCCCTGCTGGAAGTGCTGGACCCTGAGCAGAACAGCACCTTCGCGGATCACTATCTGGAGGTGGATTTTGACCTGTCGGACACCATGTTCGTGGCCACGGCCAACAGCATGAACATTCCCGGTCCGTTGCTGGACCGCATGGAGGTGATCCGTCTGCCCGGCTACACGGAGGATGAGAAGACCAGCATCGCCCAGAATTACCTGGTGCCCAAGCAGATGAAGAACAACGGCCTGAAGGAGGATGAGCTGAACATCAGTGAGGCGGCCATCCGCGATGTCGTGCGTTACTACACCCGCGAGTCGGGGGTGCGTAACCTGGAACGTGAGATCTCCAAGATCTGCCGCAAGGTGGTGAAGACCCATCTGATCAAGGCCTCGGACCGCAAGACCGTGGTCTCGCCCAAGAACCTGGACAAGTACCTGGGTGTGCGGCGTTTCCGCTACGGTGTGGCCGAGGAGCACGATCAGGTGGGGCAGGTGACCGGTCTGGCCTGGACCGAGGTGGGTGGCGAGTTGCTCACCATCGAGGCGGCTGTGGTACCCGGCAAGGGCAAGTGCATCCACACCGGCAAGCTCGGGGACGTGATGCAGGAGTCCATTCAGGCAGCCATGACCGTGGTGCGCAGTCGTTGCCAGACCCTGGGCATTGCCGAGGACTTCCACGAGAAGAAGGACATCCACATCCACGTGCCCGAGGGGGCCACGCCCAAGGATGGTCCCAGCGCCGGTATTGGCATGTGTACGGCCATTGTCTCGTCGCTCACGGGGATCCCGGTGCGCTCCGATGTGGCCATGACCGGGGAGATCACCCTGCGGGGCGAGGTGCTGCCCATTGGCGGCCTCAAGGAGAAGTTGCTGGCGGCCCACCGGGGCGGTATCGAGACCGTGCTGATTCCTCATGAGAACGAGAAGGATCTGGCGGATATCCCCAAGAACATCAAGAGCCGTCTGGATATCCGCCCGGTGCGCTGGATTGACGAGGTACTGGCCATTGCGCTCAAGGAGCGTCCGGCCGGTGCCGAGGAAGAGGCCCCGGAGAAACCGGAGGTGGCAGCCAAGCCCGCCGGCAAGGGATCCACAGGCCGCGTGCCGCACCACTAGCGCCTGACCCCGGCGTTTTGTCGGGAGTTGCCTGCGCGCACAGCCTCGGACGCGTCCGCAAGGACAGCCCGAGGGTGTGCGCGCAGGTTCTTGATAATGGCCACAAACGGCGCTGCGCGGGGCTTTGCGGCCCGGGCGCGTTGTTGACAGCTTCGAAATGCGCTTGGTATAAAGTCCGCGTTCTTGTCCAAGCGCCCATAACAATAAATCCCTGTAACCTCTGACGAACCGAGTCCGTGCCGCCCGTTTTTTTCAGGCGCTCAGGCTGGCTATTTCCCTTGACTCGGCGAGACGCCACGTGCTTCGTCCACGCTATTGCCTAACTGAAGGTACAACTGAATGAATAAATCCGAACTCATTGACGCCGTCGCCAGCTCCGCCGACCTCCCCAAGGCTGCAGCCGCGCGTGCGGTGGATTCCATTGTTGATGTGATTTCTGATACACTCCGCCAAGGCGATCAGGTGACAATCGTCGGTTTCGGAACCTTCCTGGTTCGTGAGCGCGATGCCCGCAGCGGCCGCAACCCGCGCACCGGCGACACCATCCAGATCCCGGCTTCGAAAGTCCCGAGCTTTAAGGCTGGTAAAGCACTGAAAGATGCTGTAAACTAGCGCGCTTTCATCGGGTGCTTAGCTCAGCTGGTAGAGCGTCGCCCTTACAAGGCGAATGTCGGGGGTTCGATCCCCTCAGCACCCACCAAGGTGTTCATTCCAGAAGAATTCTGGTAGCATTAGATCACAATTTGGAGCGGTAGTTCAGTTGGTTAGAATACCGGCCTGTCACGCCGGGGGTCGCGGGTTCGAGTCCCGTCCGCTCCGCCATATTCAAACAAAAAGGGTGCCTCAGGGCACCCTTTTTGCTTTCTGGTTCCCCTTTGGATCTGCTCACCTCCCCCGCGAAACCCGATGCGCTTTTGGGTATCATGGACCTCACTTTCCGTTGTTGGATAGCTAATACCCCATGCTTCTGAAAATTCGCGACAAGGCGTCGGGCTGGTTCGCCTACGCCATCATCATCATGATCACCATCCCGTTTGCTCTTTGGGGGGTTCACGAGTATTTCGGTGGCGGCGCCCGCCTGGTGGCGGCCGAGGTCAACGGCACCGAGATCACCACCCGGGAGTTGCAGCGGGAGGTGCAGCGTCAGCGCGACCAGATGGCGCAGTTTTTTGGTGGACGTCTGCCCGACGGTGTCCTGGATGAACAGGCCCTCCGGGAGCACGCTCTGCAATCCGTGATCCGGCGTGAGTTGGTCAGGCAGATCGTGAGCGAGCGTGGTTTCACCATCAGCCAGCAAGCGGTCGCCAGGGAGTTGTCCGGCATTGAAGTGTTCCATCAGAACGGTGTTTTCGACCCTGAGCGCTATCAAAGGCTGCTGGAAGCTCAACGTATCAGCCGCGGCGCTTTCGAGGCCGATGTGGCACAGGGTCTGCGTCTGGAGCAGTTCGAGGCGGGAGTTCGCAACTCGGCCCTGGTCACCGACGCCGAGGTGCGAGAGTACCTGCGCCTGAGCAACCAGGAGCGCACCCTGAGTTATTTCATCATCCCTGCCGAGGACTATGCCCGGGAGGTGAATATCGATGATGACCAGGTACAGGCCTACTATGCCCAGAATGAAGAGCGCTTCCGCACGCCGGAGCGGGTGCGCCTGAGTTATGTGGAACTGGATCTGGGGCGCCTGGAATCGGAGTTGAGTGTGTCCGAATTGGAACTGCGGCGTCATTATCGTCAGGAACTGGATCGTTTCACCTCGCCGGAGGAGCGCCGCGCGGCGCACATCCTGGTGCGCGTGCCCCGGGATGCGGATGATGCCCAGGTGGAGGCGTTGCGCAGCAAGGCCCGGGAGTTGCGCGCCCGTATCGATGAAGGTGAAGACTTCGAGTCGGTGGCTCGGGAGGCCTCCGAGGATGACTTCAGCGCCGGTGATGGTGGCGACCTGGGGTATCTGCAACGGGGGGACCTGGGATCGGCCCTGGATGGTGTGCTGTTCACCATGGATGAAGGGGAGATCAGCCAGCCGGTGCGGACCAATGAAGGTTTTCATATCCTGCGCCTGACGGAGATCCAGCCTGCTGAGTCGGAGCCCTTCGAGGCCGTGCGTGACGAGGTGGAACAGGAGGTTCGCGCCCGTCAGGTGGAATCCCGGCAGATCGAACTCATCGAGCAGATGATCACCCAGGCCTATGAAAACCCCCGCAGTCTGGCCGCCGTGGCGGATGCCACGGGTCTGGAAGTCCGTGAAACCGACTGGCTGACCCGCGATGAAGGCGAGGGCATCGGCGAGCAGGACGCAGTGCGCCGGGCGGCCTTCAGCACGCCGGTGCTTCAGGAGGAGCGCAACAGCGATCTACTGGAGTTGGCCGATGGCCGGGCCCTGGTGATTCGAGTCAAGGAGCACGAGCCGTCCACGCCCCGTCCTCTGGAAGAGGTGGAGGATCAAATCCGCGAGCTGATTCGTGCCGAGGAATCCGCGCGATTGGCACGAGAAGCCGGGGAGGTGCTGCTGCAGGCCCTCAGGGAAGGCGAGAGCTTGTCACAGGTGACTCAGGGCCTGCCGGGTGAACTGGATGAGAACCGCACGGTGACCCGCGAGGATGCCCGCGTGCCCAACGAAATCCTGCGCACGGCCTTTGGTCTGTCGGCGCCCCGGGAAGGGCGGCACACGGCGGGCGGCGTGAGCCTGGAAGATGGGGACTACGCGCTGCTGACCCTGCAGGAGGTACGGAACGTGGAACCGGATCAGCGTGCACTGAGCGGTGCTCGCGGTCATCTGCGTGGCCTGTATGGTGCGCTGGACTTCGAGGCGGTGCTGGAGTCCCTGCAGGCGCAGGCGGATATCAAGATCCACCGGGACAACCTCTGATCCCACGCCCCTCATCCCCA